>DASTTD010000165.1:0-4157 GCA_035760325.1 Gemmatimonadaceae bacterium | reverse complement strand
TCCTTCTCACTACAACCCGATCGAGGGTCGACGTCGGTTAAGTCTCGTGAGGCATCATTAAAGTTTTGTGGGTCTACGCGGATCACAGTGGGCCTCGGGAGGCGCGTCGGGACAGCGGGGGCAGAAACGCGGTGATGATCTTGAGCTTCAGGTACTCCTCGTCCCGATAGCCATAGGCGCGTCGCTGCAGCACGCGGATTTTGTTGTTGAGCCCCTCGACCACGCCCAAGCTGACCTTGTTCTTCGGCTTGCAGTAGGCGGCAATGCCGTCCCAGTGGCGTTCGATCATCGCCGCGAACTTCTCGTACGGCTTGAGTCGTTGCCACTTGAGCGACTCGCGCCAGCGCTCGAAGAACGCCCGCGCCCAGCCTTCGCGTTGATAGTCCCAGAGCTGGCCGAACTGCTCCTTGAGCACATACGCGGTGTTCAGCCGTCGGTTCGCCGCGAGAAGCTTCTTCAGGCTGTGGCGGCCGTCGCGGGAGAGGTTCTCCCAGCGGGAGAGCAACGTATATCGCTGGCCCTTGATGAACGTGCGGTCCTGGCCAGCGAGGCGTCGGTGCTCGCTGCGCCGGACCTCGTCGAGCGCGTCGCTCAGGTGGCGCAGCACGTGGAACTTGTCGAAGACGATGCGCGCGTGTGGCGCGTTTCGCTCGAGCGAATTGCGGAACGGCCGCCACATCTCCATCACCGCGAGCTGGAGACGGGCGGCCTTCTTGGCGCCCAGCGCGGCAAAGAACTGGTCGAAGTCCTCTTCGCGACGCCCCTGCCCGCCGAACCAGATCGGCCGTGCCCGCTCCAGGTCACTGACGACAATGCGATACGTATGCCCTTTGCGAATGGCGATCTCGTCCACGCCAATCGCCCTCGGCGCCGGCGTGCCCGCGCGGGCCAGTTGCTGCTGCATGTAGCGCTTGTCGAGGTCCTTCACCGTGCTGTGGTGCAGATGCTCGATCGCGGCGACCGCCGTGTTGGGCATGTCGCGACAGAGGAGACCGACGTGAAGGGCGAAGCGCAGCGTATAGCGCGGATTCGTGGCCAGCCAGTCGAGCTGCTCTACGAACACGTTGCGGCACCGCGGGCACCACACACGCCAGCGCTCGAACTCGAGGTAGAACCGCCAGTCGGCGGCACCGATGTCGCGGACGCGGACCGTGCGCTGGTCGTAGCGGCCACGGCACCGATGGCCGCAGCACGAGCACCGCGCCGTTTTTTTCGGCGTCGAAGGACCACGACGCGGGCAAAGCGGTCGCCGAAGACGCCCTTGAGGCGAGCAGAGGCGACGAAGCCTGGGAGCGAGAACAGGGCACGTAACGTCCGGAGGGCCTGCATCCGTGCAGGCTAACTCACCCCTGCGCGATCTCGGCTGACGCCGAAGACGGCTGAGGAAATGGCGTCCCCATGGAAACCACAGAACGGTTTCCACAGGGACTTGGAAATCTCGCACAGAACGCAAGATTCCCACATTCCCACGAGTCGATCCGTCGTGCGATTGACGAGCGCCGTCCGACGATTAGCGCCGTCCGCTTCCATATAACGGCCGTTTCCCCAGAGCGGCCCTTCTCAGACCCCTCGCCCCTTCCTGACAAAACGGCTGGCCGCTGTCACGTCGCCCCTCCAACGGAGACCGCTCTGGGTTAGCAGCGGCTGTAAAGCTCAGAGCCATTATCGAGGTGGATGTGATTCCACGTGATCGCCAGGCCAAACCCAAAGGCCAAGTGGACAACACCCCACAGGATCGACACTGCCGCGACACCGGCGAGCGAGGGGAAGAACGCGATCCCCATGCCGATCGCGAGGGCCACGTTTTGGAAGGCCACCTCGATGGCCACAGCGCGACGGTCCGCGGCCACGAGTCCGGTCAGACGCGCGAGCCCCCAACCTAACACGACGGCGGTCACAAAGGTGAGGAGGACGGGGAGGAGTGCGACGTTGGCAAAGAGAGCAAGGGAATTGATGTTGCCGCCGATGATCATCGCCACCACCACGGCGAATACTATTCCCGCGATGCGACGTGTCCAAACGCGGATCTTGTCGGCGGTGCCGGAACTTTTGGCGCGAAGGAGCATGCCTACGGTGACCGGGACGATCAGCATGATCAGCAACGTCATGACCACCTGCTTTGGATCCATCTGGATGTCCTGGAGTACTGCTTGCGTGGAAGGGTTCATGGAAGCCCACAACACGAACAAAAGCGGCGTGAGGACGAGACTGAAAAGCGTAGAGACGGTTGTCATGCTTATAGATGTCGCCACATCGCCCCTGGCTACTCCGGTGAGATAGTTCGACAGGGCTCCGCCCGGGCAGCACGTGACCAGCAAAAGCCCAAGTGCGACGCTGGGTACGTCGGTCAGATACACGCCCGCTCCGAAGGCAACGGCGGGCAGGATGCCAAATTGAGCTAGAAGCCCGATGGCGGGCGCCTTGGGACTCTTGAGAACCCGCCGCAGCTGTTCCCAGGTCAAATCGAGGGCAACCGCGAACACCAAGAAACCAACCATGATCCCAACGATCAGGCCGATTCTCGGATCGAAGTTGAACGGCACCTGATCGATGGCTTCCAAAGTAACCCCACCTTAGTTGGTTGCCGGCTTGCGCCCCAGCATGCAATGGGACCCGAACCGCACTGTATCGTTGCGTTCGGTCCGGGGCTCGATGAACCCCGCATCGCGGAATGCTGCTTCGAGATCGGCAAGCTCGTGGAGGTAAAACCCCTCCGTCCCGGCCGGCTTGAAGCGCATAAATTTCTCGCGGACAGGGAACGTGACAGCCGCCAGCCCGTCGGGCTTGAGGACTCGGTGCATTTCCCTGAACACCGCGCTCGGATCTGCAATCACGTATACCGTGGCGACCGTACACGCCTTGTCGAACGTGCCATCGTCAAACGGCAGCGCCCCGCCCGCGGCCTGATGCAGTTTCACTCGGCCTTCCGAAATGGCTTTGGCGTTTGTCTTCGACGCCATCTCGATCGCCGTCTCTGAGATTTCGGCTCCTGTAACGTAGCCCTTGGACGCCCGTCGTGCCAGAAGCCCAATGTTCGCGCCATTTCCGAAGCCGACCTCAAGAACGTGGTCATCTGGCCGCACGTCCATCAGGTCTGCCGTCCAACGAGCATGCGCGATCGTCGTCCTCGTCATCCACCTAAACAACGCCTTGCCGAAAAGCCCTCTGGGGTGCTGCAGCTGTTTACCAATCGCACTTAACAAACCCATGGATCTCCTGATCTCCTTGCTTGGCCTAGCCTCGTCTTGGGGCGCACATCACGGCACATCTATTTATCGCCAGTTTTGGAACGGGGCGCAACGGGGAGCGGAACCATCGTGCTTTCGCTGATCTCGACGTCCTTCGGACGGTCAGCCGCTATCGTAATCGTGAAGCTCCAGAGCTGCCCGCCACGTCCTTGTTAACGGTCCGCCAGTGCCATACGCGACCCGATACCCCCAGCTTGAAAGCGGCCGCGACCGCTCAGCCCATGCAGGAGACGACCGCCGGGGGTGGTCGCGGCCGGCTTCTTCCAGGACCAGCCGAGCGCACTGAAGCTCTGGTCAACGCGCGTGACGTCGATACCGGTCCCGTTGTCCTTGACTTCGACACGACCGACGTCGTGAAGAGCACCTTGCTCGAGCAGCCTTACGCGAACGTCCGTCGCATCGGCGTCCAGAGCATTCCAAATCAGTTCCTCGATGCCAACACTTGGCGCGCAGCGCGCCAAGCTCGCTAGGTGCGAGGGGGCCACCGAGACGGTTAGATGACGTGCGCCGTTCACGAGCCAGTCCTTCCGTTGCGCGGCTTGGGGCACGCGCGATGGTCCCGCCGTGCTGTGACACCCGACGTCACGCTGGACATCGCATCATCCCGGCCGCGACCGTCGGACGTCAAGATCGGGGGAGCGTTCGGTCTGCAGGCGCGAGGGGAGGGAGAAGAACGCAGAACCGCCCACGGACAACGACATCGAACCGCCGCCAGTCGTCAATGCCCCTGGTGGCCGGTCTTGAGGTGTCGTCACTGGATTCTGGTCAGCGACTCACCAAAAAGGCCCACTGTGATCCGCGTAGACCCGAAAAACCTAACTGGCTCCCCTGCTCCCGTGCTCCTCTTAACGTGACACGGATGCTGCGCGACAGGGAACGCGGCCGAGACCCTCTCTAGAACGCGCGGCG
>DASTTD010000164.1:0-7957 GCA_035760325.1 Gemmatimonadaceae bacterium | reverse complement strand
GCCCGCTCCGCGGGGAGGTCGCTGGGTCTCCTGGTCGCTCGCTGAAACTCGCTTTTGCAGGTACCCCTCTGACGCCCCACGAAGTTCTGTAGGACGCCCTTGACGCGCCCGCGCCAGCGCGCCGAGCGAAGCTCGGCGGTCTCGTGCACCCGTTATCGATCAACCCGTTTCGCCTCGAACAGGACTGCAGCACGTTGCGCTGCCGCGATTGCGATGTCCGAATTGGGGACGCGAGGGTGTCCTCGTAGACCGCCTCCGCAGCCAGCGCCGCTCCGGCGCGGTGCCGCGCAGCGGCAGGCGAGGACCAGCGGTCGTAGAGGACACCCTCGCCTCCCCCCGCCGAAGATCCAGCGGACGCGGACGCTAGGCTGAAAGCTTCCCTTTCGAGACGAACGGGTTGCCGTCGATAACCCACCGCAGCGGCCATGACGCCGCGCGCGTTATGCCGATGCGGGTCGTAATGCGTACCTGGTCGTCGGGAACGCGCTCACCTTCGCGAATCACAAGCGGTTTGCGCTGCAGCGGTTTGGCGCTCAGCGATCCCGTGATCCCCAGCGCCGTGCACAGCTTTCCGGGGCCATTGGTCAGATTGGTGAGCGTGCGCGCGCTCGGCCGGCGGCGCTGCATCAGCGGGATTCCCTGCAGCGGCTCCAGTGCGCGAACCAGCACCGCGCTCGGCAAGCCCTCCTCGCGCGTTACAGCGTTGAAGCACCAGTACATCCCATAGATGAAATAGACGTAAGAGTTTCCCGGCGGACCATACAGCGCCTCCGTGCGGCCCGTTCGTCCTACCACGGCGTGACAGGCTTCGTCGTGCTCGCCCAGGTAGGCTTCCGTCTCGACTATGATGCCGCTGGCGGTGCCTTCAGACGTCTCGCATTCGAGCACGGTGCCGAGCATCTCGCGGGCGACGAGCTCGGTCTCGCGTGAGTAAAACGAGCGCGGGAGCGCTCGCCCTTTGTTGAATCCGGACGCGCGAGAAGCGGCTTTGCGGCTCATTTGGTCCGGTGATGAGCCCGAGCAAACCCCGGCGCTATTCCGCGGACGATTTGCTGCGCGTTTTTCTGGCCGCCCGGCGAGGAGCGGGCTTCTCGTCATCTGCTGACGCGGACTTTCTGCCGCGGGCTGGTTTCGTCGGCCGAGCACGCTTTCGCGTAGCGCGCGCCTTGGGCGCGTCGTCCGAGAGCGCATCTTCGCCGATCGAAGGGATCTCCGCAGTGATGGAAGGCTCGTCGAAAACCGGCGCGTTCGCTGATGCAGCGCTGGATATCGGGGCGCCGGGTGTCGGAGCGCCGAATCCCGTCTCTACGACCCCGACGGACAGGAGGTGCGCGGGGGGTGCCCCGACTCGGGCGCCGATAGCGCCGCGGCCACGACGGGCGGACCCACCTCCGCGCGCGCCCATTCCCATTGGAGCTGGGGCGGCGGTCGCCGCAACCGGTGCCGGCTCCGCCGCGGCGAGCTGGTCACTGAGAGGCGCAGCCGCGGCCGCGGGGGCCACTTCGTAGTCGGACCCACGGCGGCGCAGATCGACGATATCGGCGTCGTGAGCATCCTGCAGAATGCGGAGGAAATTCCGCTCGCTCAAGCTCTCGCTATCGCGTCCGAGGAGCTCTCTCGCGGTGGAACGAACCTGGCTCGCGCGGACGCTGGCACCGCCACCCGCCGAAACGGCGCGCCGCACGAGATTGAACGCCTCTTCACGCGTCAGCCGAAGTCCGCTGGTGCCGATTCCTCCGTCTCCGTCCCCTTTCGCCTGTGGTGCGGCGCGCACGATCGCGGGTGCCGGTCCCCTGGAGTCAGCCGTGGCTTCATCAGAGGTGATGACGCGGGCAGTGGCGGTGGCCGGGACTCGCGGCTCTCTTGGTCCTTTGCCGTCACGCTCACGCTCACGATCCCGGCCGCGGCCGCCACGCCTGCCGCGTCGCGCGCGATCGCCCGATTCCGCTTCCTGCCCGGCGGGCAAGCTCGTCGCCTGTGACCCGGCGCCCGCCGCACCGATCGGGGGCGCCACCTCGAATTGCCCGTTTTCGAGCTTGGTGAGAATCAGGAGGTTGCGGTGCGCCGCCTCGGAAACGAAGCGCGAGAACTTCGACATGCCAAGGTTCTTTTCGTCGAAGGAGCTGTCCATCTGCTGCATCACCTGCTTGAGGCGGTCGGCGCGCATCACGTCGCCGTTCCTCTTCATTCGCGCGATCGCTTCGGACACGAGGTCCCACGGATCCCGCTTCACGACTTCTTCCTCGCCCGTCTTCACCAGTCCGGCGAGCGCGTTATAGCTGTAGTACTCGTCGCAGTTCATCACCAGCAGATCGCTCGAGGATTCGCGAATGCCGACGCCGATCACGTACTTGCCGTATTCCTTGAGCTTGGTGACGAGACTGGCGAAGTCGGAGTCCCCGGAGAGCAGAATGAACGTCCCGATCTCGGGGCGCGTGAACACGAGCTCCATCGCGTCGACGGCCAGTCTGATGTCGGTCGCGTTCTTCTTCGCCGATCCGTACGCGGTCGCCATGATCATGTCGATCGACGACTCCGCGAGCGGAACGATGTACTGAGGATACCGGCGCCAGTCGGCGTACGCGCGCTGAACGGAGACTTTGCCTTTTACGATGTCGGAGGAAAGGAGATTCTTGAGCTCGGTCTGCAGCTCCGAGCGGATTCCCATCGTGACGTTGTCGAAGTCGATGAGGAGTGCTGCATTCGGCGCGTGGTGGACGGGGGCGCCTAACTGGGTGTGGGGGACTGCCTGCGGACCGCGATGTACCGGGGCGATCTGGCGGTGCGCGGAAGACGGCGCAGACCGCTGGGGTCGTGAATTCATCAATTGTGGGTTCCAGAACTGGGGCTCGAGGCCGGCGGAAACCGCGTGGTCACTGCGAGCCGTGTTGATCCTGCGACGGATGCCGCAGGTAGCGCGTCTTCAGGTCCATGCGAGCGCGTCAACCCTTGGTTGACCGGCCGCCGGATCCTCGAAGTCGCGCTGCTGAGGTGTAATTTATAGAGGAATTCCCATGAATCAACTACGGTTTCGTACACGGCTGGTTTTGATCCTCTCGTTGTTTGCGATCATACCGGCGGTTGTGCTCACGCTGCTGTGGAGCGGAACCGTGAGCACCGCGCTGCCGCTCGTGAGCGGGAGGACGGCCTGGGACAGTGCCGCCGCGAGTGGGGAGCGCGCGATTGCCGCGGCCCGCCAGGAAGAGCTCAGCCCCACCCAGCGGCGCGTGATCGACGCGCACGAGCGGGAGCTCGGAACGTCGGTCGAGCAGGCGCGGAGGTACAACTTCCTGGCGACGCGTACGGTGCGCGTGATCGCCATTGCGGGGATCCTCGCTCTGCTCGTGCTTACGGGAGCGGCTTCGCGCGTCGCCGGTCATCTGAGCCGCCAGTTGAGCCGGCCGCTCGACGAGCTCGTGCGATGGACGGAGCTGATTGGACACGGCCAGCCATTGCCCCCACCGCCGGAGCCTCCGGCCCGACGTCACCGCAACGGCGATGAGAGCGCCACCACGATGGAGGTGACGATGAGCCGGGTGCGGGGCGCCCCGGAGTTCGAGACGCTGAGGCGAAGCATGCGCGAAATGGTCTCCGAGCTCGAGATGCGGCGTGAGCAGGCGGTCGAGTCGGAACGTCTGCGCGCGTTCCGCGAAAGCGCGCGCAGAGTCGCGCACGAGATCAAGAATCCGCTGACGCCCATCCGCTTCGCGCTCGCGCGTCTGCGACAGGAAGCGCCTCCCGAGCTGCAGGAGAACCTTCACGTCATCCAGATGGAGTCCGACCGGCTCGATCGAATGGCCAAAAGCTTCGCCGAATTCGGCAGATTACCGGAAGGACCCGCGGCGGAAGTGGATATCGCGGATCTCGTGCGCTACACTGCGCGCAGCTGTCTTCCTCCGCACTTCGATCTCGACATGCAGATCGAGGATGATCTTCCGCGTGTGCACGGTCACAACGGCGCGCTGGCCGGGGCACTCAGCAACGTTCTTCTCAACGCCGTCGACGCATCCGGAGAGAAGGGCCGCATAACCGTCCGCGCGACCGCGGCCAGGCTGTGGGGGCGGAATGCGGTCCGCATCTCGGTGGCCGATAACGGCTCCGGAATCGCGGCGGACCGCCTCGCGGAGATCTGGGAGCCGTACGTCACGAGCAAGCCAGGGGGGACGGGGCTCGGGCTCGCGATCGCGCGACAGGCGGTGTGGGCGCATGATGGAACCGTGGACGCCACGAGCACGTTGGGAGAAGGCACCGAAATTCAGTTCACGATACCCACTCACGGCGCAATCGCCGAAAGGAAGAGTTGACATGGGAGCCCCGGACCTCGTTCCGCTTGCCGCTTTTGTAACCGCGATCGTGCTCGCGATCGGACTTCCCATTGCCCGCGCGTTTGCCCGCCGGATCGATGCGGATTCCCGCGGGCCGCGGATCCCGGCCGAGGTGCTCGAACGACTCGAGAGGATGGAGCAGACGCTGGATGCGGCAGCCATCGAGATCGAGCGTATCTCCGAAGGCCAGCGCTTCACCACCAGGCTGCTCTCCGAGACCACTGGTCGCGACGCGCGCCAGCTCGGCACGGCAGAGAGCGCGCGCGATCGCGTAACCTAGGTGCCCACCGTCCTCATCGCCGATGACGAGCCGAATATCAGGCGCATGGTCGGGGCGCTCCTCGCGGCGGAGGGATACGAAGTCATCGAGGCCGAAGGTGGAGCGGATGCGCTCGCCCGGGTAAAGGAGGGCGAGCCGGATCTCGCGCTCGTCGACCTGATGATGCCCGGGTCAATGGACGGAATGGCCACGCTCGCCAGGCTGCGTGAAGCGTCACCCGATCTTCCCGTGATCATGATGAGCGGCCGTGCCGGCCTCGCGGACGCCGTGAATGCCACCAAGCTCGGTGCGTTCAACTTCCTCGAGAAGCCGCTGACTCCGGAAGGAGTCATTCTCGCCGTCGGTTCCGCGCTCGAGCTGCGCCAGACGCGGCGTGTCGCTCGCTCGCTGCGCGCCCAGCTCGGTTTCTCCGGAAGCATGGTGGGCCGGAGCAGCCAGATGGCCGCGGTTCGGCAGATGATCGCCAGAGTGGCGCCGACCGATGCGCGGGTTCTCATCGCGGGCGAATCCGGAACCGGCAAAGAGCTGGTTGCCAGCGCCATTCACGATGCGAGCCCCCGGCGCGACAAGCCGTTCGTGCGAGTGAACTGCGCCGCGATCCCGCGCGATCTCGTCGAGAGCGAGATGTTCGGACACGAGCGGGGCGCGTTTACGGGCGCGACGCAAACCCGTATCGGCCGATTCGAGCTGGCGCACCACGGAACGCTTTTTCTCGACGAAGTCGGCGACCTCGGCCCGGATGCGCAGGCGAAGCTGCTGCGCGCAATCGAAGCGAAGGAGATCCAGCGCGTCGGCGGCAACAAGATCATCCGCGCCAATGTCAGGATCATATCCGCCACCAACCACGATCTGCTGCGGGCCGTTCGCGCGGGAAAGTTCCGCGAGGATCTGTTCTTCCGGCTCAACGTGATTCCGCTGGCCATCCCGCCGCTGCGCGACCGCGGCGACGACATCCTCGAGCTGGTCGAGCATTTCTCCGAGCAATTCCTCCAGCGTACGGGGCAGGCGAAGCCCCGCTGGAGGAGCGATGCGCTGGCGCTGCTCCGGGAGTACCCATGGCCTGGCAACGTGCGTGAGCTCGCGAACATCGTCGAGCGCCTCGCGATTCTGCATCCGGGCGCCGAGATGACAGGGCCGCAGGTGGAGGACGTACTGATCGTCGATCGCGATGATGTCGCACACCCTGCTTCGCTCGCGGCAACGCCCGGTGAGACTTCCCCGCCGATTGAATCCGGACGGGCCCAGCCCCCGGAATCGGGTCAGACCGCATCTCTGGCCGATCGACTGGATAGCTTTGAGCGATCGGTGATCGCGCGCGCGCTCGCCGAGTCAGGCGGGAACGTCGCCGACGCCGCAAGACGGCTCCAGACAGACCGGCCCAACCTGTACCGGCGCATGAAACGACTCGGAATCACCGCCAGCAGGGTATAAGCCCCCATGAAGACGACTACCGCAATATGGGTCGCGCCGTTCGCGCTTTTTCTCCTGGTGCCGGCCGCACCGTGTGCGCAGGAAACCGCCGGCATCCCGGATGCGCCGGCTACGGTCGATACCGTCGACGCGGACACTACCGCGGAACGGCTCGGACTGTGGGCCCGGCGGACGCGGAGCAGTGGGCTGATGCTCAGCTCCGGCAAGACGTACAACCGGGTGGAAGGTCTACCCGTACAGCTCGGTCCGGTCTTTCGCGATAGCGTACAGAGCGCCGCGTTCAACGTGCAGGTGATGGGAATCATCCGCAGCGCCGACACCTTTCACTGGGACTCCGGGAACCTCGGTCACCGGGCAACAGCGGATGTACGCGTCGGCCGCGGTCGCGGCTATTCGCTCGGCCTTTCGTCATACGACATCGTCACGCCGATAGAGACCTGGCAGCTGGGCGAGCCGGACGCGAGTCTGGCCACGCTGTTCGGCCACCGCGATTTTCGCGACTACTTCGGACGACACGGCGCGAAGGCGAGCGCGACGCTTCACATGAGCGCCCGCAGCAGCTTCGGACTCGACTGGAGCGACGAGCGCTGGCAATCACGTCGTGTGCGCAGCGTGTTCTCCGTATCCGGTAACGGCAAAAGCTGGCGGGCGAATCCCACCGTCGACGCGGGAAGATTCCACGTCGGCGTCGCCCGCGCGAACGTCGACACCCGCAACGATCCGCTCAGTCCGGCGACAGGCTGGCTCATCCTCGCCGAGTACGAGCGCGGCACCGGATCATATACCGACGTCGGACCGACGTCCCCGCTCGCGAGACCGGCGACCGGCCCGCGCGTCAGTTATGGACGAGCGATCATCGACCTCCGTCGCTACAACCGCGTTTCGCCAGCCACTCAGCTGAATGCGCGACTGGTACTGGGAGGCTGGCTGCATGGCGACGAGTTGCCGCTGGAGCGACGCTTCTCCGTAGGTGGCATCGGGACTCTTCCCGGTTTCGATTTCCGGAGAATCGAGCCTGATGTGGTCGACGTCGCGCAGTGCAGCGATGGCGGCGTCGTTCCGGCCGGCAATCCCGCGCAGTGCGAGCGCATCGCGCTCGTTCAGCTCGAGTACCGCAGCGCGATCACCTCTCCGCTCCTCGATTTTCTGAATTCGCGGCCGATCCGGCTGCGGGGGATTGGATTCACCGTCGATCCAACGCTTGTCGCATTCGTCGACGCGGGGCGGGGCTGGCTCGTCGGTCAGCCAAGCGGAACGCTGCGGTACCGGAACGGCAGCATTCCCCCATTCGGCACTTTCCGGACAGACATAGGCCTCGGACTCGACCTCGGCCTCATCGGCGTCTACGCGGCGAAAGCCGTGTCGGATGCGAGCCAGCCGGCGAACTTCTTCCTGCGGGTGCGGCGACGCTTCTAGAAATGTCGACGCCGGAATTCCGCAGCGCGCTGGTGCTGGCAGCGTTCTCGTTCTTCGCCTCCGAACTGCCCGCCCAAAAAGCGCGTCTCGAGGTGATCGCGCCGCCACAGCGCGCGTGGGCGGAGCAGGCGCCGAGCGTGGCCTCCACCGGCCTGCTCACCGATGCGGCAATGCGCGATCTCCTCTCCAACGGCTTTCCGGCACGGTTGCACTACCGGCTGGAGCGATGGAAGTCCGGACGATGGTTCGATGACATTCAGGCCGCATCGGAGTGGGACGTCATCCTCAAGTACGACGTGCTTGGCAAGCGTTATCAGGTAGCGCGCGTCGTCAACAAAAAAGCCGAAATACTCGGAGACCACACGACTCTCGAGGCGGCGGCCGAGACGGCCGAGGCCCCGTATCAAACCAGCATCTCCCTGCCGAAAAAGGGACAACGCGGCTACTACAATCTCCTGCTGGACGTCGAGATGGTGTCGCTGAGCGATCTCGACGAGGTGGAGCG
>DASTTD010000163.1:0-2264 GCA_035760325.1 Gemmatimonadaceae bacterium | reverse complement strand
GAGTGGTCTCCCGCCTCAACATTGCGTTTTGAGTTGACCGTTGTTGCGTTTTCCGTTGTTGCGTTAAGAAACAGCCGCACTCCTGACTACAGGTAATGCCACCTCGCCCCTTCATACTCGCTGAAACGAACTGGAAGTCCGTGAAGGAGACCGGCTACGAAGTCGCCATTCTCCCGTGGGGCGCGACGGAGCCGCACAACTATCATCTGCCGTACGGCACCGATAATTACGAATCAGGCGCGATCGCGGAGCGGGCAGCGGAAATTGCCTGGAAGAAGGGCGCGAAGGTCATCGTGCTCCCGACCGTTCCGTTCGGCGTGAACACGGGACAGCTCGACCTCACGCTCACGGTGAACATGAATCCGAGCACTCAGCTCGCGCTGCTCACCGACATTGCGCGCGCGCTCGCATTACAGGGCTTCAGGAAGCTCGTTATCCTCAACGGTCACGGCGGAAACGATTTCCGGCAGATGATCCGCGAGCTCCACCCGCAGATCGATCTCTTCATCTGCACCATTAATTGGTGGTCGATCGTTGACGGCAAGGAATATTTCGTCGAGCCCGGGGATCACGCGGGTGAAATGGAGACGAGCGTGATGTTGTCGATCGCTCCTGAGCTCGTGCGTCCGCTGAGTGAGGCCGGTGCCGGCAAGGCGAGGAAGTTTCGCGTGCCCGGTTTGCGCGATGGCTGGGTGTGGGCTCCGCGCCGGTGGACGCAGGTTACCGACGATACGGGCACCGGAAACCCTCTCGCTTCGACCGTCGAGAACGGCGAGAAGTATCTCGAGGCGGTGACGACGAAGATCGCGACGTTCCTCGTCGATCTCGCCAAGGCCGACACCGGGAATCTCTACGAGTAGCCTGGAGCTTCGTTCGTCAGGTTGGCTTGTGCGGGGGAGTCGGAGGGAGCGGGGCGCAGCGGCTACTCGCTTACACGCTGCGAGCCTCGCTGCCCGCTTCGCGGGCAAAGCGCGCGAGTCTCTTGCTACGCGAGACGCCGCTCCTCCCCGCCCCTCCGACTCCCCACACAGACCCAGCCACCGCCGCGGTCTCACCCCTTCGGCTCTCGAACGTCCCGCCCGTGCGCCCGAGGCAGGATGACGCGGTTTGACCGCGCGCGGGCCCTTCCAACGCGCGTGTAACTCGACGCGGAGCGGCTGCGGAACGATCGTTCGTCGATCGCCTCTGCGTGTTTGGCCGCCTCGAGTAGGGGAGGCGAGGGTATCCTCGCAGGCGACTTCTCGCGAGCGACCAGGAGACCCAGCGACCTCCCCGCGGAGCGGGCGGTCGCGCGCTCTGGGGCTCCGCCCGAGCTCGCGTAAGTCGCCGAAGAGGATGCCCTCGGCTCCCCGCCCGCGCGCGATGCTCTCAACGCGCAGAAACGCAACGACCTAGACGACGATGTTAAGCAGCCGCCCCGGTACGAACACGATTTTGCTGGGAACGCCAGCAGCAAAGCGCGCCACTGTCGGATCGGACATGGCAGCAGCGACGGCGTCTTCCTCACGGATGTCGCGCGAAACTCTGATCTTCGCGCGCAGCTTGCCGTTGACCTGCACCACGAGGTCGATCGATTCCTCGGCGGCCAGCGCCGGATCGAATTGCGGCCAGCCGGCATCGAACACGCTCCCTGTCCCGCGTCCGTTGCTGGCGTACTCCCAGAGCTCCTCGGCCAGATGCGGCGCGAACGGCGACACCAGCGTGATCATCGGATACACCTCGTCACGGTGCGGAGTGCGCTCGCCCTTTCTCAGGACGTTCATGTATTCCATCATCGCGGCGATCGCGGTGTTGTAGCTGAGACGCGAGATGTCGTCGCCGACTTTCCGGATGGTCTGATGCAGCTTGCGCATGACGTCCGTATCCGGCTCTCCCTCGCTCGACATCGCGTGCACTGAAGCGAACAGCCGGTCGAGAAAACGGCGCGTGCCGGAGATGCTCTGGTCCCGGAAATCACCACCCTGCTCGTAGGGCCCGAGGAACATGAGATAGGTGCGGAAGGCATCCGCCCCCCACTCCTCGATGTACTCGTCCGGGTTCACGATGTTGCCCTGCGTCTTCGACATCTTCGCGCCTTCGCGGATGATGTGTCCGTGCGCGCGGAAGCGCGTGTACGGCTCCTCGAACCCGAGGCGTCCCGCGTCGTGCAGCACCATCGTGATGAAGCGCGAGTACAGCAGATGCAGCACAGCGTGCTCGTTGCCACCGATGTAGGAATTGACGGGCAGCCACTTCCGGGTGAGATCCCCGTCGAACGCAACATC
>DASTTD010000162.1:0-6080 GCA_035760325.1 Gemmatimonadaceae bacterium | reverse complement strand
AGTGTCGCTCGCCACCCAACCCTTTCACGTCGGACCGGATAGCGTCAGCATTGTCCGACTGGCCGTGCCATCGGCCGGGACGATCATCGCGCGGACGTGCACGGCCCGGCCGAGGTCGCAGGGCAACTCCGCCGTGATAGGGCAGGTGGTAGATCCGGAGACGCTCCAGCCGGTAACCGGAGCTGACGTCTCGATCGCGTGGACCGAGTTCGAGGTCTCGAAGGAGTTCGGCGTCCGTCAAAGTCCGCGTGTAATCCGCGACAGCACCGACGCCAGGGGAAGATTCCGGCTCTGCGGCCTCCCGAGTGACATGGAAGCCTCACTCCAGGCCAGGCGCGGGAGCTCCCTCACCGCTCAGGTCCCCATTGCTCTCGGCAGTGAGCCGGTGGAGCTCTTCGCGAGGACGCTGCTGCTTTCCCCACTCGACTCGGGCGCGAAGACCGGCAACGCCGTGCTCACCGGGCGGGTGATTCTCGAAGGAAACGCGCCCGGAGCGGGAAGCCGGGTCGAGATTGCCGGCACTGATGCGGTTGCCACCACCAATGAAAAGGGAGAGTTCACGCTGCGCAACCTCCCTTCAGGATCCCACCTGCTCGTCGCGCGGCACCTTGGCTACGCCGCCGACGCGGTTGCCGTCGATCTGTCGACCCACGCACCTAAGACGGTAACGGTCAGGCTGCCGAAATTCGTCACCATCATGGATCCGGTTCTCGTCACCGCGCGACGCACGGCCGGCCTGGAGAGGGTGGGCTTTACGCGGCGGCAGAAATCAGGCATGGGACATTACATTGGCCCCGAGCGGCTGGCGCAGATGCGACCGAACCGGGTGACCGACATCCTGCGCCAGGTGCCTGGGCTCCGCGTGAACTACGGACCTCAGGGCGAGACGGTAACGAGCAGCCGTGGACCGAGCAGCCTGAGCGGCGGCTCCTGCGTGCAGTACTACGTCGACGACATGCGCTGGCAGTCAGTGATGCCGGGCGACGTCAACTCCTTCCTGAGCGGCAACGAAATCGTCGGCGTCGAAGTTTATCAGGGCTCCGGAACGCCCGCGCAATACGCGGCCGCCGGGATGGGAAATTGCACAACGGTCGTGCTCTGGACGAGGATGCGTATCCGCGACTGACCCGCCTCGCCCGATGACCCGAAACCCGAGGCGCTGATGAACGTCCCGTCCGAATCCGTTTTTCTCAAGGCTTTCCTGCTGGGCCTCACGGCCGCCGGGTGCTCGACCGGCTTGCTCTCGCGCTCGCCCGCCGCCGCCGCAACGGTGAATCTCACATCGGCGAACGGAACGAGCGTCGGAACGGCGCAGCTGCGGCAGTCGACCGACGGTTTCGTCACCGTCGACCTTACGGTTTCCGGGCTGACGCCGGGCTCACACGGAATTCATTTTCACGCGGTGGGACTGTGTGAAGGCTCGACGTCCTTCTCGACCGCCGGCGGGCATTACAATCCGCTGAACAAGGAGCACGGTCTGGCCAGGCCGGCCGGGCCTCACGCCGGCGACGCGCCGAATATCGTTGCCGGATCCGACGGCAGGGCGACCGTGTCGTTCACGACCGACCGTGTCACCCTCACGCCCGGGGCAACGACGCTGTTCGACACCGACGGGTCTGCGCTCGTCGTCCACGCCACCGCTGACGACCAGGTGTCACAGCCTGCGGGGAACAGCGGGGGACGCGTGGCGTGCGGGGTTGTGCGCGCGATCCCCTAGAGACGTTCGATCCTATCGCGTGAGCGCGTGCGTGCGCCCACGCGCGCGCTTCTGATCGTACAGCGCCGAGTCGGCTTCCGCGAGCAGATCGGAGAGCACCGCGCCCTCCGCTTTCGCGCGGATGGCACCGACGCTCAGCGACAGCGGATGGCCTCGCTCGGTCTTCCTGTTGTGATTATCGACGCGCGACTTGATTCGGGTGCAAATGAGCTCGGCCGTCTGATCCGAATCGACGTTTATCAGAGCCACGAACTCGTCACCCCCGAGCCGGGCGACGATGTCCGCGTCACGGAAGGATTCCTTGAGCGCGCGGGCGGTGTCGATGAGCGCGCGGTCTCCGGCGAGATGTCCCCAGGTGTCGTTGATGGCCTTGAGATCATCGACATCGATGAAGATCATCAGCACATCGCGATAGCTTCGCGTCGCAACTTTCAGGGCCTGCTCGGAGAGCGTGATGAAGCCGCGCCGGTTGGGCAGCCCCGTCAGCTCGTCGACCAGCAGCAGCGCCCGCAAATCTTCCTCGGCGCGCTTCTGCACCGAGATGTCGTGATACATCGCGTACACCTTGCCGGGCTCCGTTCCAGCCCGGAACGGGGTCGCGGCGATCGAGACCGAGATCTGATGACCATCCTTGTGCCGCCGGACCGATTCGGTTCGCAGGTTCTCGCCGGCCGCGACGCGCGCGGTGAGGGCAGCTCCTTCCTCCACGAGTCCGGACGGAACGATCAGGTCGTTGATATCGCGCCCGACGGCTTCGTCGCTCGAGTACCCGAACAGGCTGGTGAACTCACCGTTGATCCGGGTAACGCTGTCCTTTTCGTCGAGTATCGCGATGGCTTCCGGTGCATTCTCGAACAGCGCCGCGAAGTACACGTTCTGCGTTTTGAGCGCCTGATAAAGAGTCTTTCGGTCGGTGATGTCGATGGCGATTCCGACGGTTCCCGTAATCGCGCCGTCCGACCCCCGGAGCGGCTCGACGCGCGTCTCGAACGAGCGCCCGCGCCAGTCGGTCTCGTACCTCACGAGCTCTCCCTGGAGGGCCCGCAGGTGCGCGGCGAGCGGGGTGACGCTGGGATCCCTGGTCTTCAGGATCTCGTACAGGGTCATCCCCACCTGATCGTTGGCGCTCCGGCCGATCAGGTGAAGGCCTGCACCCTGTGAGAACGTCACGTTCAGGTGGGCATCGGTCGACCACAGGTTGACCGGGACCGACTCCAGCATGAAGCTGAGACGTCTCTCGCTGTCCGAGCCGTTCTGCCCGGCGGGGGCCCCTCCGGCGCCCCGACGGGGCCGCAACCCCTGAACGAGGCGCTCGAAGAGGTTGCCGATTTGCCTGGAGACACGGGGCACAGCAGAAAAGGAGGTCAAGATGCCTCTCATTTTCTCACCATTCCGCCTCAACCGCAACCATTTTCGGGGCGCGACCGTGGTGGCGCGCCATTACGCCCTCAATTACGGCGGTCCGAGGTATACGTGACCTTGTAGATTGTCCCGCCAACGTCATCGGTGATGTAAAGCGCTCCGTCGGGGCTTTCCGCCAGGCCGACCGGCCGGTGCACCCCTGGTCCGGGCCTGACTCTCGCCGTTCCAGTTGGCCGCGCCATGAATCCATCGGCGAACGTGCTGAACGTTCCGGCCGGAGCGTTTTCTCGGAAGGGGACAAACACAACCCTGAATCCAGCCTGCGGCTCGGGCGCGCGGTTCCACGATCCGTGAAACGCGACAAACGCCCCTCCGCGGTATCGGGAGGGAAACGCCGAGGAGGTATAGAACACCATTCCGTTGGGAGCCCAGTGCGCGGGAAATGCCATCAGCGCGGGTGCCTTGGCAGCGCAGCGGCCGGCCGTCCGCTTGTCTCCGCCGTATTCGGGCGAGAGAACGAGCGATCGGGAAACCATGTCGTGATAACAGTACGGCCAGCCGTAATCGCCGCCCCTTCCCACACGGATCATGACCTCACCGGGATTCTCGGCGTTTTCCTTCGTCGTGTAGAGTGCGGGCCAGCTGTCGTGTAGCTGATCGCGCCCGTGCACAGTCGCGTAGAGCGCGCCGTCGAAGGGATTGCGCGTGAGAGCGACCGCGTTTCGGATTCCAGTCGCGAACCGGCGACCGCTGCGTGCTCGCTGGCGCAGACGATTGACGTCGAACGTCCAGATGCCCGCTCTGGTCTCGAGCTCGGTGCAGGGATCGACGCCGCGTGACTGGCGCTGCCGGTCGCGCTGCTGACACGCATTCGTGCGAGAGCCAATGTTCACGTAGATGGTCGGTCCGACGATGACGAAGTTGTTCGCGCGATGTCCGCTCGTCGGCAGGTCGGTCACGATCGTGTCGGGACCGCCAGTGGGAGTGAGCGCGCCTGAAGGCAGGCGGTAGCGAACAATGGAGCCTCCCGCCGTCGCGTAAAGAAAGTTTTGGTGGAGCGCGATCCCGGTTCCACCGCCGGCCCCGAACCGGCGGGTGCTGTCAGCCCTGCCGTCCCGGTCAACGTCACGGAGCGCGAGAATGCTTCCCGTTTCCCTCCGACCGGCCTGCCGTCCCGAGGCCTGGGTGTTGACGAACACGTCGCCGTTGGGAGCTACGACGATGTGCCGCGCCCCCGCGGCGTCGCTGGAGAAGATCGTCGCACAGAAGCCGTTTGGAAGCGTCAGCCCCGCGGTTTCGCAACCTGGCTGTGCGCCTCCCGATACAGTCCCGGGCTGCGCATTCAGGGGAATTGCCACGCAAGCCATCACCAAAAAGGCTTTGGTCATCATCCGCGTCTCGCTCCGGCTGCGTTGCTTTTTAGTTTTGAGTCGACCGTTTTTGCGTTGTCCGTTATGAGTGCCAGCCGCGCTAAGAGCAGTAACTCAACAACGCATTACGCAACAACGGTAAACTCAAAACTAAAAAGGAACGAGTTGCCCCCCACGTCTGTGTAAAGAGCGCTACCTGTTGCCGCAGGCGGTGGTGACGCGGCCCTGATCCGCAGGCATGTAGATCGCGAGCGCGCTTGCCCTCTGTGTCGCCGAGCGTGCACCGATCGCTTCGCCCAGGATCTTGATCGTCGACTTGGACTGCTCGACGGGATTGATGATCACGGCGTTGGCGCCGACTTTCGCCGCGCCGTTGCGGATCTGGGTCTGCAGCTGATTGTCCGTGGTCCAGACCGAGTTGCCTTCCGCTTCGACCCATGCCAGCTCGTAGTAATCGAACGGAACTTCAGCACGGCTGTTGTAGACCGCGATCGCGGCCTCGCAGGTAGGCGAGCGCGAAATCGATGGGTTCACATCGGTCGTTGTCTTTCTGACGCCGGCGCAAGCGGCCGTGACGGCGAGCGCGCACGCGAGGGTGATGCCCTTGAAGGTGATGGTTCTGATCATAAATGACTCCGTGCGATGCTTGGGTGGATTGCCCGTCCCTTGTAGGCGGGCATGGCCCTTTATTGCAAAGGCAGGGCCGCAAGCCTCATCACAAATGTTTTGATCAGGTGAGCAGTGCTGCCGCGCTTTCCCGCACCTTCTGGTAGCACTCACAGGCGGCCTTTCTCAAGCCAGGCTCATCAATGATCGTGACCTTCCCGTAGTGGTGGGAGATGAGCCCGCGACGCTGAAGACCGCCGATCGCTACGGTGACACCCGGACGTCTCACAGCCAGCATCTGCGACAGAAACTCCTGCGTCAGGTTGAATGAGCTCTTTCCAATGGAATCGGCGGTCACCATGATCCATCGCGCGCAGCGCTGCTCGATGAGATGCACGCTGTTGCACGCGGCCCACTGGGCGATCGTCCGCTGGCTGAACTCCGAGTACCGGAGCAACTGCCGGCGGAGCTCAGGCGTAGTATCGACGATTGATTTGAAGCCCTTGCTGCTGAGTCGGAGGAAGGTGCCTTCGATCTGGCAAATACCCTTGTAGCCGGCCTGGTCGACTTCGTGAAGAATCGTGAGGCCGACAAATCCCTCACGGCCCACGGCCATCGCCTCGACCATTCCGCCATCCTCGAGAAGGGTGACAAGGGAGGCCATCGCGGTGAGCGGGAAATATACGTCGTCGACCGGCTCTCCTTCCTCGAAAAAAACTTCACGAAGGGTCGCCGTATATTCCTCGCCCTGCTCGGCGACGAGGCGCAGCTCGGCGGTGGGTATCCGCGAGAGGATGGCGTTTCTCACCAGGGAGGGGTACGCACCGGCCGCGTCAGAGTCCGACCGTACCAGGTGGAGATCACTACGCATCTTCGGCCTTACGCTCGGGTAAGCCAGATGGTCGCAGACTGAGACTGCCTGTAGCGATCTGGGGGAAGCCAACTAGCAACCTAACACAATTGTCTCGCAGAGTACTACCGTTGTGACTACTTCCCGCGACACGCGCCGTCGCGAATGTCCGGAC
>DASTTD010000161.1:0-3026 GCA_035760325.1 Gemmatimonadaceae bacterium | reverse complement strand
TGATCAGATCGGAGATGCGTTCCACAGAGTCAGAAGGTTTACCGGCATTACGTACCACCTCGGCCGCCAGGTCCGCACTCTTCGCCTCATTCTGGCTGGAGCGTGTTTCGTAGATGGCGTCGTGGAACCAGAGAGCCGCTTCCACCTCGCCGGGGCGCTCGGCTAACGCCCGAATCTCTTCGAGCTTCGTAAAGCATTCGTCCAGGTGGCGGACGGTGTGGTATTTCCGATGCGGTTCACAGTACCGAGCGATCAGATCGTCGTAGGCGCTAAGCAACGCAGCTGTTATTGGTACACCCAACTCCGGCCAGGTGGCTTTCCATCTCTCCAGCGATGGCATGAGCTTGTTGGGGCTACCGCCTTGCTGCGTGCCGTGCGGCGCAAGGGGAGCGGCGCTCAGTCTGCAGCCGGGCGACCACCGAAGGAGATGATGTAGCCGTCGGGATCCTCGACGTAGAAGTCTTTCGTGCCCCACGGAGTCGTCGTAAGCGGCCTGATGATCGTTGCGCCGTTCGCTGTGCACTGCGCATAGAACTCTTCGATGCCCTCGACGCCGGCCGCGGCGTCCAGATGCTCGTTCGCACGCCGGTGTCGGCGCTCGTCGTCATTCTTGGGCGCTTCCTTCAGGTGGAGCTCCAGCCCGTCCAGCTGACCAATGGCGTAAAAACCGTCCCACGGCTCGCCGAATGTGAAACCGAGCTTCTGGTAGTAGGCGATCGAGCGGGCAAGGTCGTCGACCAGGAACTGTGGAGCGAGGGACGTCAACCGCGGCTTCGTGTTGGCAGTAGTCATGGGTGCCTGTGTTCGGACAGGGATAGAGGAGTTCATGCCATCGGTAGGCGGTCATCCCGCCGGGTCATCATAGGTGGCGACTCAAGCGACTGTCGCAGCGCTATCGCCTTCAGTCGGAAAGAGCAGCTCATTGCCGTCGGGATCATCGATCTCGATCGAATCGTACCCCCACCACGTTTCCCTGCTGGGAACAGAGCGCTCGACGAGCTCACGGCGAAGCTCTGCGAGCTCGTCCACATTCAGCTCGACGAACAGGCGCGCCTTGTCTCTGCGCGTGGCGTGCTCACAGAGAATGATCTCGCAGGCTCCACGATTGACCTGGCAGACAGTTCCAGCGCCGTCGCCTTCATGCCATTTCTTCCAGAAGCCGAGCATGTCGACGTAGAAACGAATCGCGCGGTTCAGGTCGGCAACGAAGAGCACCGGTCGCGTGTACCACCCAGTCTCGCTTTCCACCGCTTGGTCTGCCATTCACGCTCCTGATCCGTCGACTGTAGTGCCGTACCCCTGGCGTTAGTCCAACTCGTAGCTCAAGGTGAAAGGATGCTCCATGCCGTGCCCAACGGCGGAGCTGCCGTCGCCGCGGAGACCCTGTAACTCTCCGGTTGCGGAGCCGGGAATCACGGAATAGGACTCCTTCGCCTGCCCGCCTTCGAACATGCCGGTGCGTTGGAGCACGAAGGTGCCGGTCTTTTCGCTCATTCTTCCAGCCACCTGCTCGAGGCCTACGAACGTGGCCGAGCCGTCGCTGCGGTACATCATCAGGTACTCGACCTGCCCTTCCCCCTCGATGTCGCCAGTGTAGGTCTTGGTGACGCTGGCCCGAGTGAGTCTTGGCCGGTCCGGGCCCTCGCTATACGGCCTTTCATCCCAGCTGTTGATGGCAAATCGAGCACTCGCGGTCTTCATGTGTCCTTATCAGGTGATCGAGACGGCAGTGCGGCGCGACGGTAGCGGCTCAGCGTGCGGCACGCGGAACACCACGATATCGGTCTGGTCCCGGATCGCGAGCGGGGCGCGGGCCCAGATTGAACACGACGATACCCTGACCGCATCGGTACCCGCCTTTCCCGGAGCCCAGGCGCGCTTTGCCGCCCAGGTCATCGGCATGACGCAGGAACCAGATTGGACCGAAGTGCAGGTCTCGCCCGCGCCAACCGTTGAACCACACCGCCTGCACCGTCATGCGCTCATTGGCACGCGCTCGCGTCCGCGCATACCGGAGTACCTCGGCGATGGATCTGCCAGCAAAAAATGGGTCAGATGGCGTGAACCGCCCGGTACTGAAGACGAAGCGCGGTGCCACGTATCGCACAAGCTCGGCCGAGTCAGCCCTCCTGATCGCCGCGACGAAAAGGCTAATCGCGGCGGCGCCTTCCGATGCACTACATCCCGCCGGTGCTCGCGAAGTGTCACCGAGGATTCGCCATGGCACCACGCTCTGCGCCGAGGCGTGCGATGCAAGGAGCTGGAGGGTCAGGAATACGCAGAACTGGCAACGCATCATTTCTCCTGATGCTCGGACATCGGGCTCACGCCCAGTTCGGATGCCACTTTATCACGATTGCTGCGAAGCCGCATCCGAAAGGTGCTTGTCAGGTGCAACGTACGTTAGATAGGTAGTGGCTAGAATTGCATTCCCACCACAAAAGGCAGATAAGTGCCGAGAGCAAAATCTCGACCTGTTGCGTAGTCGGAGAGAACCGCATGCGTCCCGACTTCGGCCCTCCATCTTCGGTCGCCCCACCCGCCCTCAAGTCCAGCAGCTGCACGAACGCCGAACACCGCACCATAGGGATTAACGCTGCGCGGAACACGGAGCCAGTGCCGGCCGGCGCCGACAGCAACATAGGGACGCACATCCGGGGTTCCTGGTGCCAGGAGCACAGTTCCCAGGATACTCAAGATACGAAGATCACCCTGAGAGCTCGACGCGAAACCCGACGCTTGCTCCCGACCCGGAAACCAAACACCCTCTGCGTCAAAGCGAAATCGAACTTTGCTGTCAGGATCACGGAAGGCTAAAGACAGTTGCGAGAGCGGGCCCAAACGACGGGTTTCTCCATACCGTCCAGTCGGTATCGCCACACCGATTGCGAAACCCGGCGAAACTCGTTGGGCAGCAAGTTCGCAGGGAAGTGCACCCAGAACTGGCACGAGTCCCAGGCAGAAACGCCAGCGACTTATCACGGTAGAGAAACGATTTCGGGAGCTTCGCTCATCAGGTCCCTTCC
>DASTTD010000160.1:0-6526 GCA_035760325.1 Gemmatimonadaceae bacterium | reverse complement strand
AATATCTCAGCGGCGATGCGCGTAGTGATGTCACGGCCGGCGCCGCGCCTCAAGTTGTCCATCTTCCGCTGCAGCAGGTAGCGCTGTCCGGGAGACGCTTTCGCGGCTTCGGCCTCGAGGGCGGCGAGCTCGTCGCTTCCTCCCGCCAGGTGCTCCCTGAATACTCCCGGCTGCACATAGACCCGGACGATGAACTCCCGCCCGTCGGCGAGACGCGCGAACGTGTCCTTCAGCTCCGCCGCGCGTCCGGCGAGCATCGCCTTCACTTTCTTCGCGTCGCGAAAAAGCGTCCACATTGGAAACGGGATCACCGGCCCGAGGTCCGAGGCCCAGGTCAGCACACGGTCATGGGCGATCGCGCGCTCGCTGACCCAGTCGACGTCCGCCGTCAGTCTCTCGACTTTGTCAGGGGCGTAGTCGTCGGCGCCGACCGACGTCGCCAGCGCGAAAATCTCTCCGCTCGGGATAAGCGTGACCTTCCCCCGGTCGATGCCCTGCGGAGCGGTCGACGTGTCCAGCTTCGATGCAGCTACACCGTATATGTAGCAGAGCCGCGCGCTCATTCCGGCCGCGGCGCGAAGCTACTCTTCGTCGTCTTCACCGGCGACCCTCACAGGTCCGCCGGCGGTGGACATCCCGAACCGCTCTCTCCACTCGCGAACCTCGCGGAGACGCTCCATGATCCCGGCCTCGCGCCGCAGGTATTCGGCGTCGTCGATCTCTCCCATCTCGAGCTGGAGGTGGAGAGCCATCAGATCTTCCTTGATCGGCGTGTCGTCCGTCAGCTGCTCGCGAACGACGCGGTCGACCTTGTCCAGCGTCCACTTCGTTCCGTAGATCGGGCCGAGAAACGGCGCCAGCAGAATGTTGGTCAGCAGTCCCATCTCAGGTCGCCTTCTCGAGCTTGAGCTTGATGTTGACGAAGTTGTAGGGAGGCCAGGGGCCGGTGTACTTGAACGTCAGCAGATCCTCGAACTTCAGGCTGATCTCCTTCACCTTCTCGTCGAAGGATTTCTCGTCCTTACGGTCGACGAGGAACGCCGCGTTCAGGATCATCCGGTCGCCGATGACCTTGTTGCTGCGGCTGGCCACCGAAACATCCTTGAGCTGGTCGTGAACGTGCAGCACGTACCTGTTGCCGGCTTCTTCCATTGCCGCCTCGACCAGCCGACCGAGCTGCATCCGCGCGAAATACGTCGACGACGCGGCATTGCGCGTGATCTCGTCCTTGAGCCGGCGAATCTCGTCGTTCTCCCTCTCGATGCTCGCCACGACCTTGTCGCGGTCCCACAGAATCTTGAGTCCGAACTCGATCTTGTCCTGCATTTTCTCGAGCACGTCGGTGAACGCCTGGTAGGTCGACTTCAGCAGCACCGAGACGTCCTTCTCCGAGCGGAACACCGTGCCGAACGACATCGGGATGAGGGTGAACTCGCGCATCACGGTTTCATTCACGAACTCGTGCGCAAGCACGTTTTCGCGGGTGGGATCGTAAATGACGATTGGCGTGTCACTCACCACGGCCGCGAGATCATTGTGGTTGATCGTGTAGACCCGGGCCCCGCCACCGATGCCGATCTCGCCGAAATCGCGCGACCGGTCGAGCCTGATGATGCAGTACACGTACTTCCCGTCCGCCGGGTTCGCGGCGCCTGTGGCCTGGGAAGGGGTTTCCTGCCGTTCGAGCTCGGTCATGACTGATTCAGGATCAAGGTTTAGCCCATCGCCGCGACGAAGATCCAGACACCGATGACGAAACCGATTCCGATCTTGAGCGCGGTCGAGACGACCCGCCCGATCAACGCGCCCTTCGCCACGCGGGTGGCGTCGCCGGGGGTCGACCCGGCGGTCATCTCTCCCGCGAGCGCGCCGATGAACGAACCGACGAACGCGCCGATGATCGGCCCTATGATCGGCACCGGGAATCCGACTATAGCGCCAATGATGCCTCCAATGATGGCTCCCCAGCCAGCCCGGCGCGAACCCCCGTACTTCCGGGCATACTGGCCCGTCATGGTAAACTCCAGCACCTCGGCGATGATTCCAAGGACGGCCACGGCAACCAGCGTGAACCAGCCGATTGGATCCCCGGGCACGAGCATATTGTAAGCGACCGCGCTCGCGATCATGATCCAGAGCCCGGGCAAGCCCAGGACGATCAGGATCAGCGACAGCAGAATGACGGCGGCCAGTATCAATAGACCCATCAGCCCAGCTCCATCGTTAGAGCAGCCAGCAGTACCGCGGCTTCCCTGACTCCGCTACTCGCCAGAGCAGTCGAATTATCGCGCCGGGTATGAATGCGCGCGAGTGTGGCGAGGGACCCCCGGCTGATCGTCACCGCCTCGAATCCGGCGTCCGAGAAGGCCACGCTGTCGGCGAGAATTCCGGGAATCAGTCGTCTGGCGCGGAGATTAAACCCCAGCTCCCGCGCGGTTGTTGCAACCCGCGAGGAAAGGTTGGGACGCGCGCCCGTGTGCATGCATAGCCATTTCCCGACATCATCGACTGTGTCGCAGTTGAGGACCTTACCGGATGCGTCTGATCGCGCCACCCAGGCCCGCGCCCCAGCCAGGCCGAGCTCTTCCGCGCTGGTCAGGAGCACGCCCACCGGTTTCTCGGGCGGGAGCTGTCTCACCGCCAGCAGCACGGCAGCGACACCGCTGGCGTTGTCGACGGCGCCGGGCGAGTCGTTGCGAATCAGACACAGCATCGAAGGGACGGCAGTGATTCCCACCAGCAGCGAGATCAGCAGCCAGTAAGGCCTCACCGCCGAAACCCCGGCCACCTGCGCCAGCAGAGCACCAATCGCAATCACCGTCAGGAGATTCAGCAGCACGACACTGCCGATCCGATACAGCATGGGAACGGTCTGCGATTTCGAGTCGATGTGCGCCACCAGCCACAGCGTGGGGCGGCCGCGCGACGCCACGAGATTGATGGCCTTCGCCCGCATGAACGGAAAGGACAACGGCCACCGCTTCCTCGCGTTACGGGAGACGATGGCGAATACGACCAGCAACGACACCACGACTGCGAGCGCGGTAAGCGGTTCACCATTCCTCGCCGTACGTGCCGCGATCAGAATAGTGACGACCTGGGCCGCCGCCGCGGCCGGCGGGCCCCAGCGTGCGGGCCACTGAGAGTACTCGAACTCGCTTTCGCTGCATGTGAGGCCCGCCGCCTCGAGCCTCGCCCGGCAAAAGCGTCTCGCGTCAGCCTCCGCCGCGCTCCCGGCGAACCGCGGAGAGCGCGCGATTCGCTGGAGCAGATCATGTGCGTCTCTCTCCTCCCCGATCGCCATCTGCGATGCTATGCGAGTCCCATCTTTTCCCTCACTTCCCTCATCGTCTCTCTGGCGACCCCGCGTGCGCGCTCCGCTCCGACCCGCAATGCATCAACGACATTTGATGGATCGCCTCCAACCTCGCGCGCGCGGCTGCGTATCGGGACTAGCTCGCGCTCCATCGATTCGTGCAGCACCTTCTTGCAGTCGATGCAGCCCCATCCAGCCGTGCTGCACTGAACCGCGACGTGCTCGACTGTCGCCGGCGGGCTGAACGCCTTGTGCAGCGCGTAGATGTTGCAGACCTCGGGAGTGCCCGGATCTGTTCGGCGCTGGCGTTTCGGGTCGGTGACGGCCGGCCGGAGCTTCGCCCAGATCTCTTCAGGCTCCTCGAGCAGCCCAACCGTGTTGCCGAGCGACTTGGACATTTTGGCCTTCCCGTCGAGACCCATGATCTTTCGCGCCGGAGTCAGCAGCCCCTGAGGCTCCGGAAAGAAGCCGGGCGGCGAGACGCCGAGCGCCGAGCCGATGGTTTCGACGGTGGATTTCACATCGAAGCGCGCGTTCCACTTTCGCGCAATGTCGCGCGACAGCTCCAGGTGCTGGAGCTGATCCTCCCCGACGGGAACGAACTGCGCCCGATACAATAGAATGTCAGCCGCCTGAAGCACGGGATAGTTGAGCAGCCCCGCCGGTACGCTCTCCTCCCTGCTGGCTTTGTCCTTGAACTGGGTTTGCCGCTCGAGCTCGCCGAGCGGGGTGATCGTGTTGAATATCCAGGCCAGCTCGGTATGTTCCGGCACCATCGACTGCACGAAAAGCGTGCAGAGGGATGGATCGATTCCGGATGCTAGCAGCGAAATCGCCATGTCGCGCGTGCGCGCGCGAAGATCGGCGGGCTCATACGGCACGGTGATGGCGTGATAGTCCACGATGCAGAAGAACGACTCGTGGCTGCGTTGCAATTCAGTCCAGTTCCTTACCGCTCCGAGATAATTGCCGATATGGAGCGTGCCGGATGGCTGAATGCCGCTGAAGACGCGGGACATTGCGCCAAATTAAGGAGCGAGAGAGAAGAGTTGCAAGCAATCACGGTAGCTGATGGCGACGACGCCGAGCTGCTCGACATCGCGCTCGATGCGGCGCGGGCGGCCGCGCAAGCGATTCGTGCCGCGACATCGAACAGAGGGCGGCTCGTTTGGGAGTCGAAGGGACGCTCGGATTTCGTGAGCGAAGTCGACAAGGACGCCGAGCATTCCATTGCGGAGATCGTCGCCCGCCGCTGTCCGGGAGCGACCGTGCTCGGGGAGGAGCTTTCTCCACTCGCGCTTTCGGACGGAGGGATCGTTTTCATCGCCGATCCGCTCGATGGCACCACCAACTTCCTTCACGGCTACCCCGAGTATGCGACGTCGATCGGGGTGGCGCGGGACGGTGAGCTGCGGGCCGCCGTGGTGCTCAACGTTGCGCGCGGCGAAGAGTTCACGGCGCGAAAGGGCGCCGGCGCCTGGCGCGACGGAGAGCGGATCAGGGTATCCAGTGAGCGCGAGCCGGCGCGGGCGCTGATCGGAACCGGGTTCCCGTTCAAGTCTCTCGACCTGTTGCCGCGCTATCAGTCACAGTTCAGTTTGGTGACGAAGGGTACGGCGGGAATTCGCCGCGCCGGATCCGCGGCGCTCGATCTTGCCAGCGTCGCCTGCGGAAGGTTCGATGCATTCTGGGAGCTCGTACTCTCGCCGTGGGATGTGGCGGGCGGCATTCTCCTCGTCCGGGAGGCGGGCGGTGTCGTCACGGATCTCGACGGAAACCCTTCGACGTTCAACGCCGGCGCATACGTGGCAGGCAATCCGGCAATGCACACGTGGCTGCTCCAGACGGTGCGGAGGGCTGACATGACAACGGGGAAGACCGAATGAAGCTGGTAGAATGCATCCCGAATTTCTCCGAAGGCCGCCGGCCCGAGGTCGTTCAGGCAATCAGGGATGCCATTGCCTCCGTCGAAGGTGTTTCCGTGCTGGATGTGTCCTCCGATCCATCACACAATCGCTCGGTCATAACCTTCGTTGCGCCCGTCGACAACGCGGTCGATGCCGCGTTCGCCGGGATCAGGGCGGCGGCCGAGCGCATCGACCTGTGCTCCCACAGCGGTGAGCACCCACGCATCGGCGCCACCGACGTCGTGCCGTTCGTTCCCCTCGAGGGCTCGACGATGGAAGACTGCGTCGCCCTGGCGCGCGAGCTCGGAGAGCGGGTGGGCCGTGAGCTCGGGATTCCGGTCTACCTGTACGAGCGCGCCGCGACGCAGCCGTCACGCGAGAATCTGGCCGACGTCAGGCGCGGCGAGTTCGAGGGACTGCGCGAAGAGCTTGGAAAAAACCCCGCCCGCGATCCCGACTTCGGCCCCGCGAAAATCCACCCTACGTGCGGCGCGATTGCGATCGGCGCACGCCCGTTTCTCGTCGCCTACAACGTTTACATCGGTCCTTCCTCCAATCTTCCGATCGCGAAAAGCATCGCCAGGGGGGTTCGTGGATCGTCAGGCGGATTCCGCTTCGTGAAAGGGCTCGGCCTCGATGTGGATGGGCAGGCGCAGATCTCGATGAACCTCGTCGATACCGAGAAGACGCCGCTGCATCACGCATTCGATTTCGTGAAACTGCGGGCCGCCGCGGCGGGGGCGCAGGTGACGTGGAGCGAAATCGTCGGCCTCGTCCCCGAGCGCGTGCTGATCGATGCGGCCGTCGATCACCTCCAGCTCCGACAGTTCAGCGCTGGCCAGATTCTGGAGCGGCAGGTTCGCGAGACCATGAGCGGCGGACCGAGCGTCAGTGGCTTCGTTGCATCGGTGGCGTCATCTGATCCCGTTCCCGGCGGAGGCAGTGTCGCGGCACACGCCGGCGCTCTCGCCGCTGCGCTCGCGCAAATGGTCGCGGGTCTGACGGTCGGGAAGAAGAAGTATGTCGCGGTAGATGCCGAGATGAAAACGGTCGCGCTCGAAGCGGCCGCGCTGGGAAACCGGCTCTCCGCCCTCGTGAAGCGCGATGCCGAGGCGTACTCGAAAGTCTCGGCCGCCTACAAGCTGGCGAAAGAGCCGGCTGACGCCGCGCGGCAACGCGCCGAAACCATCACCACCGCGCTGCTCGAGGCCGCGGAAGTACCGCTCGAGACGGCCCGCTGCTGCGTCGAAGTGGCGAGATTGGCCTCCGTCGTCGCGGAGAAGGGCAATTCCAACGCGCTTAC
>DASTTD010000159.1:0-3179 GCA_035760325.1 Gemmatimonadaceae bacterium | reverse complement strand
TCGCCAGCGCCCTGATTGCCTCCTCGTCGGGAGGCTTCGGGAGAATCCAGCGCGCGGGGCGCGGAACATTTACCGACGCGACTGTCGTCACTGTCGCAAGCTACAGGCGGCCGCGGTTGCGCTCAAGCGCCCTCGGAGTAGAGCAGAACACCGCACGCTTCACAGACTTCGATGAGGCTGTTTCCAGCCATCATGTTTCGGCGCTGAAGCGGAATCGACGTGTCGCAGTTTCCGCACGATCCGCCGCGCAGCGTATAGAGCGCCTGCGCGCGTTTGCCGCGAATCCGGTCGTACTTGCCGAGGATCGGCCTTGGCACCGCCGCAGCGAGATCTTGCCGCTCCTGCCTGGCCTCGGCCAGCTGGGACTCGAGCGTGGCCCGCTGCGACTCGATCTCCGGCCTCGTTGACTCCTGTTCCTGTTCCACCGCCGCCAACGTCTGCTGGGAAGCCGCTACTTGCGCGTTCAGCTCTGCGAGCCGCCGTCCCACCGTCTGGAGCTCGCTCTCGTCTTCGGCCATCAGCCTGCGCGTCGATTCCACCTGTGCCGTTGCCGCCGTCGCCTCACGCATCCGCTTCACGTCGTCCAGCTGATGGAGATTCCGCTCCTGCATCTGCTGGTGCTGGGCAAGTCTTCCCTGCAGTTCGCGCTGCTTCTTTTCCTCTGCCTGCACCGCCACCTGCGCTTTCGCCAGAGCGGCGGCGGCCTGATCTCTTCTCTTGTCGAGCTCGGCCAGCTTCGGGTCGAGCTCGAGCATTTGGCTTTCTATTTCCCTGATCTTCAGATCGTCCTGCTGCAGCGCGAGCAGCGCTTCAATCTGCTGCTGCATTCAACCCCCGGCGGCCACGGATCATCCCGATCTCCTCTGTCTGAATGCCTTGAAATGTTTTCGTCCCGCTCCCTGCAGCTCCTTCATGATCTCCTGTTTCTCCGCGATCAAAACATCCTTCTGGCTGGTATCCGCCAGCGGCACGAGGCGGTCGATGTCGGATAGTCTCTGGTCCAGGTCGCGGGCGCGCAAAGTCGCCAGGCTGTCGCTGATAGTGCGGTCCGGATCGATCTGCATCGCGTCTTCGGCGAGCAGCTGCTCGACCGTGGCGATGGTATGCTCGTCGAGGTGTGAAGCCACCTCCTCGATCGTGGCGTCAGGTCCGGCCTGAATCATCGCCCGATAAATAGCCCTGTAATGAGGATCTCGAAAGCTTTCGTCACCCAGTCTTTCGGCGATGCTCTCGACTCGTGATCGCACCGTCAGCATTGCGCGCACGAGCTCCCGCTCAGCCGAAGCTCCCCTCTCGGTGTACCGGACGCGTCTGTCGCCGCGCCTCACACGCACCGGTGATGCGATACTCGGACCGGAAAGGCTCGGCACGCCCGGAGACGCCGACGATGTCCTCCCGGCCAGCTCGCGCTCCAGCACTTCTCTCGCGACGCCGGTTACCTCGCTGGCGCGCGAGATGTACAGGTCGCGCATCAGCGCGTCCGAAGCGGCTCGAATCGTCGGCAGCAGTCGGTCCAGTGCTCTTCGCTTCTTGTGCAGCTCGGCGAACCATCCCGCCCGGTCGAGAAGCTGGATCTTCCGCTCGAACACATCGATTGCATCGGCCATTCGCGCGCCAAGCGCCTCCGGCCCGTGGACGCGCACGAACGTGTCCGGGTCTTCACCCTCGGGCAGCGTAACCACGCGGACCGACACACCTTGCCTCAGAAGCTCGTCACCCGAACGGAAGGTCGCCTTGAGCCCGGCCTTGTCGCTGTCGTAAAGCAGGAACACGTTTTTGGTGAGCTTCTTCAGCATTCCCGCCTGCACCTCGGTCAAGGCGGTACCTAGCGGGGCGACGACCGTGCTTACTCCTCCCGCCATGAGCCGTACCACATCGAAATAGCCTTCGGCGACCAGAACCTGGTCCTCACGTCTGATGTCGTTCTTTGCCCAGTTCAGTCCGTACAGGACTTTCCCTTTCGAGAAAACGGCCGAATCCGCGGAGTTTAGATACTTCGGCTCACCCGGCCCGAGCAGACGTCCGCCGAATCCGACGTTCCGGCCCGCCGGATCGAAGATCGGAAAAATGAGTCGAGCTCGAAAGCGCGGTCTCGGCTCGCTTCCGTCTTCTCCCTGCACGAGCAGGCCCGCCGCGACCAGACGTGCATCATCGAAGCCGAGGGTGTTCATGTAGTTGCGCACCAGCCCGATCTCACGGGGGGCGAAGCCGATTCCAAACTCATCGGCGACCTTCCGCGGGATTTCGCGCTCCGCCAGATACTCACGGGCGTGGGCGCCGAGCGGGTCGTCCCAGAGAACTTTCTGAAAGTAGGCCGCGGCGGTGGCGTTGACTTCCCACAGCGGCTCTCTCGGATCCGGACCTTCGCGACGCGACTCGACCTCGCGAACTTCGATTCCCGCTTTCTCGCCGACCAGCTTGACCGCGGCCGGCCATTCCACCCCAAGCCGCTTCTGAAGGAAGTGGAATACGTCGCCGCCCTCGTGACAAACGAAGCAGTAGTACATCCGCTTCTTCGGCGAGACGGAGAAGTTGCGGTGCGTCCCCTGATGAAACGGACATGGTCCCCGGAAATCCGCTCCCTGTCTTTTCAGGTTCACATACTCGCCGACGATCTGCACGATGTCGGCGGTGTCGCGAACCTGCTCGACGACTTCGTCGGGTATCACCCGAGCTCCGCCACGGTGACGCCCGCGCCGCCTTCGTTCCAGGCGCCGAGGCGAAAGCCGGTCACTCTGGATTCCTTGCGCAGCATTTCCGCGACTCGCTCGCGGAGCGCTCCGGTTCCCTTCCCGTGGATGATGCGGAGGCTCTTGAGATCGGCCCGAACGGCGGCGTCCACGGCGTGCATCACGATGTCCTCGATCTCGCCCGCTCTCATGCCGCGAAGATCTATCTCGCTCGAGGCCTGGACCTCGGGCAGGTCACCGCGAATGCTGACCGCGACTTCCGGAGCGGCAGCCGTGGGTTCAGCGCGCCGCAGAGACGCGCGCGGCACGGCCAGCTTCATCACTCCAACAGCCACGACCGCCTCGTCGTTTCGCACCTCCATGATCCGGCCGACCCGTCCACCCAGAGTACCTACCTCGGCGAAGTCTCCCACCCGTAAGCTCTCGGCCTCTCTGGCGCGTGCGGCTTCGCCGCGCTCGGTATCGCGGGCAATGCGGTCGAGCTCCTGT
>DASTTD010000158.1:0-2445 GCA_035760325.1 Gemmatimonadaceae bacterium | reverse complement strand
TCATTGCTCGCATTTTTCCACCTCCTGGTCGTTCAATACAACTTCGCAAGCGATCCGTCCAAGTCAACACCCACGCGTGCACAGGGCCGCTACCCTCTGGCTACCTGTAGGTTCCGTGCCGATTTACCTTGCGCCATGCCGCTCCCCCAATTGCTCGCCGCCACCGAATCTATTGGCGAGCTGCATGAGCTTCTTGGTCGCCTGCCTGTTCCTGGAACGCGTCTTCGGATCGGCGGACTTTGCGGGTCGAGCGATGCCGTGGTCCTCGCGTCAATCGCCAGTCGCGCGACCCAGCGATTTTTCGTCGTCGTCAGCGATGACGTAGCAGGAGCTGAGCGGTGGCTGGCTGACCTCACATCTCTGGCCGAGCCCGATCAGGTCGCGTTTTATCCGCCTCGCGAGAGCTTCGGCGAAGCGGAGGCGCACGCCGAGATTGCAGGCGAAAGGGTGGAGACCCTCGAGCGCATCGGCCGCAACGACCTGCGGGTAGTCATTACCACGAGCCGCGCACTGCTCGAGCGGACCCAGCTGCCGCGGGCGCTCGCGGCCGCCAGGCTCGAGCTTCGGAAGGGCGATACACGCCGGCCGGAAGATCTCGCCTCGCACCTCGAGTCGATCGGATTCGAGCGCGTACCGATGGTCGAGGATGTCGCGCAGTTCAGCGTGCGCGGCGGAATCTTCGATATCTACAGCTTCGGAATGGCCGAGCCGGTTCGTCTCGAGTTCTGGGGCGACGACGTGTCGGAGCTTCGCCACTTCGATCTCCTGACGCAGCGCTCGACGCGGGACGCCGAGGTGGCGCTGATTCTTCCCGTCGACGGACAGATCGCAACCGGCGGCGCCGAGCCGGATCGATCCTCCATCCGCGCCCTTCTTCCGCGTGACACCCTGCTCATCATTCCGCGTGGGACGCATATCGAGCCCGAGATCGAGCGAACCTGGGCGGAGGCGGAGCACCACATCGATCTCGCGCGTCGCCGCGGTGAGGACACACCGAGCCGCGAGGAGCTGTTCGAGGCTCCCGAGACCGCGCTTCGATCGATTGAATCCTTCGGCATCCTCGATCTTTCAGGTGAAGGAGCGGAGATCGTTTTTCCCTTCCGCGATCCCGAGCCCATTCACCGGGACATCAAGCGGCTGAAGCTCATCGTGGCCGACGGAATCCCGACAACGATCCTCTGCGACAATCCCGGACAGGCTGAGCGCCTCGACGAGCTCCTGAACGACGATCGCGTCTCCCCGGCGAGCCTCGCGATCGGGGTGCTCGACGGCGGGTTTCTCATTCCGCCCCGCGGCGATGAGTTTCCGGGACTTCGCGTCCTCACCGATCACGAGATCTTCCGGCGCGAGCGCCGCTTCAGGCGGTCCCGCCGGTATGCGACCGGAACCGCGCTCGAGAGCCTCACCGCGCTCAAGCCGGGTGATTACGTCGTCCACCTCGAGCACGGCGTGGGCATCTACCGCGGCATGGAGACGATGTTCGTCCGCGAAAGCACGGTCGAGGTCGCGGTCATCGAGTACGAGGGTGGCGACCGACTCAACGTCCCGCTTTATCGGGTCGACCAGATCGAGCGTTATCGATCCGCTGCCGACCTGACCGCCGACGCTCCGCCTCCGCGGCTGCATTCACTCGGCGGCCGCCGCTGGGCGCAGCAGCGCGACAGGACCCGCGCCGCGATCCAGGAAATGACCGTAGAGCTGCTGGATCTCTACGCGCGACGTAAAGTCGCGACGCGTACTCCGCACCTGGCCGACACCGTGTGGCAGCGCCAGCTCGAGTCCTCGTTCCTGTTCGAGGACACTCCCGATCAGCGCACAGCGACGGCGGACGTGAAAGCCGACATGGAGCGGCCACAGCCGATGGACCGCCTGCTCGTGGGCGATGTCGGCTACGGGAAGACCGAGATTGCCGTAAGGGCGGCGTTCAAGGCGGTCCAGTCCGAGCGACAGGTGGTCGTGCTGGTCCCGACCACGATTCTGGCGGAGCAGCACGCGCGGACTTTCGGCGACCGGCTCGCTGATTTCCCGCTGAACGTGAGAACGATGAGCCGCTTTCAGACGGCAAAGGAGCAATCCGCGGTGCTCGCCGATCTCAAGGACGGAAAGGTAGATGTGGTGATTGGAACTCACCGCCTGCTGAGCCAGGACGTCGAGTTTTCGCGGCTCGGCCTGATAATCGTCGACGAAGAGCACCGCTTCGGGGTCAAACACAAGGAACGCCTCAAACGTCTCCGACTCGATACCGATGTGCTCACTCTGACCGCGACGCCGATTCCTCGCACGCTTCACCTCTCGCTGGCGGGACTGCGGGACATGACGCTGATGCAGACTCCGCCACGCGACCGGTCACCCGTGCTCACGTACGTCGAGCCCTGGGACGATGGCCTGATTGAGGAAGGCATCTCGCGTGAGCTCGACCGCGGGGGGCAGGTCTTCTTCGTTCAT
>DASTTD010000157.1:0-9949 GCA_035760325.1 Gemmatimonadaceae bacterium | reverse complement strand
GTGGTATTGGCGACCTTGCGCCTGAAAGTGGCAAGAAGGTCCGGCGCCCGGAACTGGACGTAGGCGAGGACTTCCGTCACGGTATCGCCGTGCACCAGATCGGTGACCTCGTACCCGTTCGTTGGCGAGAGCCGTATGTGCACCGCGTTGGTGTCCCCGAACAGGTTGTGCAGATCGCCCAGAATCTCCTGATACGCCCCGGTGAGGAAGATCCCGATGATGTAGGGATCGCCGTCGCTGAAGGGATGCAGCTCGAGGCTCGGGCTCGCGGTGCGCTCGCCGATGAACTGCTCGATCTTTCCGTCGGAATCGCAGGTAACGTCCTGAATCGTTCCGCGCCGCGTCGGCTCCTCGTTCAGCCGGTGGACGGGCATGATCGGAAAGAGCTGGTCGATCGCCCAGCTGTCCGGCAGCGACTGAAACAGCGAGAAGTTGCAGAAGTACCTGTCGACGAGCGTCGCGTCGAGATCCTGGATGATGTCGGAGTACTCGTCGCGGTCGCGCCCCGCGATCTTCGCCACCGCGGAAATCGTCGCGAGATAGATCTGCTCGCCGATCGCGCGCTCGCGCAGGTCGAGCACTCCGCTGTTGAACAGCTCCTGAGCCCGTTCCTTGTCGAAGGTCGCGTCGTGAAAGACCTCCCGCACGCGTCTCTTCGAGATGCGCTTCGTCACCGACGCATAATCCGCCGCCATCTCGTGAAGGAGGGTGTGGTGCTCCTCGGTCAGCTCCGGGACGGCATTGTCCGCCTGTGACTCGACGTCGATCACGCTCAGGAGCAGCAACGCGTGGTGGGCGGTTAGCGCTCGACCCGACTCGCTGATGATGTGCGGCATAGGCAGCTCGTGCTCACGGCACGCTTCCGCCAGAGTATAAATCACGTCGTCGGCGTACTCCTGGAGCGTGTAGTTCACGCTCGCCTGCGAAGTGGAGCCGCTGCCGTCGTAATCGACGCCGAGTCCGCCGCCGACGTCCACGTGGGTCACCTCGACGCCCAGCTCGCGAAGCTCCGCGTAATAACGCGCGATCTCCTGAAGGCCGGTCTTGATGTAGCGGATGTCAGTGATCTGCGAGCCGAGGTGGAAGTGAATCAGCTTCAGGATGTCCAGCCGCCCGAGGGACTTGAGCTTGTCCACCAGCTTCACCAGCTGCGCGGTGCTCAGCCCGAACTTCGATTTTTCGCCGCCGCTCTTGGCCCACCGCCCGGAGCCCTCCGAGTAAAGCTTGATCCGCACGCCCGCGGTGGGGGTCACGCCCAGCTCGTCGGCCACCTGCAGCAGAACATCGACTTCGCTCAGCTGCTCCAGAACGATGAAGACCTGGTGGCCGAGCTTCTGCCCCATGAGAGCGAGGCGCATGAACTCATCGTCCTTGTATCCGTTGCAGACGATCATGTGGTCCGTGTGCTCGGCGAGGCCGAGCACCGCCTGCAGCTCCGGCTTGCTCCCGCACTCCAGTCCGACGCCGGCAGTCTTGCCGAACTCGACGATCTCTTCAACGACGTGGCGCTGCTGATTCACCTTGATCGGGTAAACCGTCGTGTAGCCGCCTTCGTAGCCGAACTCGGCGCGCGCTTTCGTGAACCGCTCGTTGAGGGATTCGATGCGCGAGCGAAGGATATCGGAGAACCGGAGCAGCAGCGGCAGGCCGACGCCCTGTGCCTGGAGATCGTTCGCCAGCTCGAAGAGATCGAGCTCGCGATCTTGCCTGTCGCGGTCGGGGCGAACCACGACGTGACCCTGCTCATTGATGTCGAAGTAGCCGATCCCCCACCCTTCGATGTTGTAAAGGGCGCGCGCGGACGCGATCGACCACGGCTCCACCTCCGGCGCGGGCGGGGCTGGCGGTTTCCTGTTGGGTGGAATGCTGGTGCTGGTCATTGAGTCATTCTATGGTCAAAAGCAGCGAGTCGATACCTGTTGCGCGTCATGGGTAGAGAGTCTCGATCTTCCAGCCCTTGCCCTGCCGCGTGTACAGATGACGCTGGTGAAGACGATTGGGCATGTTCTTCCAGAACTCGATCCGCTCCGGCCATACGCGAAAACCCGACCAGAAATCCGGCCGGACTACGTCCCTGCCCTGAAACTTCTTTTCATACTTCGCGATCTCCTCATCGAGGGCGGTTGGTGTTTCGAGCGGCTCGCTTTGACGTGACGCCCAAGCTCCTATCTGGCTCAGTCGCGGCCGCGTAGCGAAGTAGGCGTCGGCTTCCGCGTCCTCGACCTTGCTGACGGTTCCCTCGATTCTCACCTGGATATCGATCGGCGGCCAGTAAAAGCAGAGACCCGCTTTCGGCTGGGCGAGGAGATGCCGGCCCTTTCGCCCGTGGACGTTCGTGTAGAAGACGAACCCCCGCTCGTCGAACGCTTTCAACAGCACGATTCTGACCGACGGCTGGCCTCCGTCCTCGATCGTGCCCAGCGCCATGGCGTTAACGTCTGGGACGAGCGCCCGGTCGATCTTCTCGGCAAGAGCGTACGTCTCCCTGAACCGCTCGAGCGGATCCGGCGGGATCACCTAGTACCTCGGCATGTCGGGATCTACTTCGTCGATCCACCTCGCGATGCCCCCCGCCAGATTCCGAACGTCGGACGCTCCCGCCTGCGCGAGCTGCTGCGCGGCGTTCATGCTGCGCGAACCCATTTTGCAATACAGGATGATCGTTCGCTTCTTGTCGAGGCGAGGAATTTCGTCGGCGATGGTTCCAAGGGGAACGAGCCGCGCTCCAGGGATGTGGCCGATCTGCCACTCATACGGCTCCCGGACGTCGATGATCTCGAGCTTCTCGCCGCTGGCGATTCTCTCGGCGAGCTGAGCCGGCTCGATCTCGGAGACGCCCAGCGCAGCGGATGAGGCCGCCGTCTCTCCACTGCAGAACTCCTCGTAGTCGATCAGCTCGGTGATCTCGCGCGTCCCGCAGGCCGGGCACTCGGGATCCTTCCGTACGGCGATCGTTCTGAACGTCATCGTCATTGCGTCGATGAGGAGCAGCCGCCCGACGAGCGTGTCCCCGATCCCGAGAATGAGCTTGACTGCTTCGGTGGCCTGGATCGTTCCGACAAGCCCGGGAACGACGCCGAGCACTCCGCCCTCGGCGCAGCTTGGAACCAGATGCGGGGGCGGGGGCTCGCGGAAGAGGCAGCGGTAGCACGGACCATCCGCCGCGCCGAAGACCGACGCCTGCCCCTCGAACCTGAAGACACTTCCGTGCACGTTCGGAATACCGAGCAGCACCGAAGTGTCGTTGATGAGATAACGCGTTGGGAAATTGTCCGTCCCATCGATGATCAGATCGTATCCGCGCGCGATCTCCAATGCGTTCCCGGACGACAGCCGTGTCGCGTATGGCTCGAGATTTACCTCGGGATTTATGTCGCTCAGCCTTGCGCGCGCCGATTCCAGCTTCGATCCGCCGATCCCGGCGGAGCCGTGGAGTATCTGTCGCTGGAGATTCGACAGATCGACGGTGTCGAAGTCGACCAGTCCGATCGTGCCGACTCCAGCCGCGGCGAGGTACAGCGCCGCCGGCGATCCGAGGCCGCCTGCACCGACGAGCAGGACACGGGCCCGCTTGAGAGCGCGCTGTCCCTCTTCGCCAACCTGCGGCAGCAGGATGTGACGGCTGTAACGAACGAGTTCGTCGCGGCTGAGCGCGGATTCCTGACGCTCGTTTTCGGTCTGAGCACCCATGATATATTTGCGCATGTGAGCCGTACGAAACACCGGCTGATACGGCGTGCTCTCAAGATACATCGAACCACAATCAGAGGCTGCCTTTTCGCGCATGATACTCAAGCGGTTCTACGATGAAAGTCTCGCGCAGGCGAGCTATCTGATCGGGTGTGAGACCACCCGTGAAGCGATCGTCGTGGACCCCGGCCTCGAGCTCGAAGAGTACGAGCGGGCGGCCGCGGCGGAGCGTCTTCGCATCGCGCACGTGGCCGAGACCCATATTCACGCGGATTACTTTTCGGGCGCGCGCGCACTGGCGGAGAGACTCGGCGCGACGCTTCATCTCAGCGCCGAAGGCGGCGCCGGCTGGGGCTATACCAGCGCGGCCTTGAGCGCCGCAACTCCCCTGAAGGTAGGGCTGGACATTCGGGTTGGGGACGTCTGGCTCGAGGCGCTGCATACCCCCGGACATACCCCGGAGCACATCACTTTCGTCGTCACCGACCGCAACCGCGGGATCGAGCCGGTAGGTGCGCTGACAGGTGATTTTATTTTTGTCGGAGATGTGGGCCGTCCCGATCTGCTCGAGCGCTCCGCCGGCGTCACTGGAAACGCCGAGCGCTCGGCGTCGCAGCTGTATCAGTCGGTGCAAAGCTTCAAATCCCGGCCCGACCATCTCCAGATCTGGCCCGGTCACGGGGCGGGATCAGCCTGCGGCAAGTCTCTTGGCGCGCTGCCGCATACCACGCTCGGGTACGAGCGACTGTACAACTGGGCGTTCGAGGCGATGAGCGAGCGCGAGTTCGTCGCGAGAGCGCTCAAGCACCAGCCGGTGCCGCCGCGCTACTTCAGCGAGATGAAGCGCATCAACCGCGACATCGTCCCGCTGCCATCGCTTCGGGAGCCCGCCGCCGTGCGGGCTGAAGACATTCGTGCCGCCCTCGAGCGAGGCGATACCGTCGTCGATACGAGCCCCGCCGCGCGGTTTCGCGACGGCCACGTTCCCGGAGCGATCAACGTCCCGCTCGGGAAATCCTTTCTGACGTGGATGGGAGCCCTCGTTCCTTACGAGCGCGACCTGTTTCTCGTCGTCGAAGGCAACGCGGGCAGTGCGGCATTCGTGACGAGGCAGCTGCGCAAGATCGGCCTGGTTCGGGTCGCCGGATATGCGGGACGTGAGGTTGTCGGCGAATGGTCGCGCCGCAAAGTGGACCCCGACCAGCTCGACGAGACGGATGTCCGCACTCTCGATGAGCGGATGAAGAGCAACTCTCTCCAGGTCGTCGACGTTCGCTCTCCTGATGAATGGTCGGCCGGACATCTCCCCGGCGCCATTCACATTCCGCTTGCGGCGCTGCCCGATAGGTTCGGAGAGATCGACGCGGGGAAGCCGGTCGTCGTCCACTGCCAGGGTGGCGGGCGTTCGGCTATCGCGGCGAGCTACCTCAAGTCACACGGGCTGCGCAGCGTGGCCAACCTGCGGGGTGGATTCGATGCGTGGGTAGCCGACGATCTCCCTGTGGAGCGGGAGGCGTGACCCACCCGGTATTCGTGCCCGCGCCATCGCGCCGCCGTGGCAGCGGCAGTCAACAGAAGCCGCCGACGTGGGGCGAGCGAATCGCGGCTCTACGCTACGTCCCGGCCCTCGGGCGATTGATCTGGCGCACTCACCGCGGGTTTGCAGCGGCGATCCTCGCGGTGCGCGTGCTCAGGTCGCTGGTCCCGGTCGCGACGTTCTGGGTGGGCAAGCTCATTCTGGATTCGGTGCTCGCCGCGAAAGCGGGGACGGGGCCGATCAGCGATGTGTGGAGCTTCGTCGCGATCGAGATCGGAATCGTGATCGCCGGCGAGATCCTCGCCCGCGCATCATCGCTGGTCGAGAGCCTCCTCGGCGATCTCTTCTCGAATAACATGAGCGTGAGGCTCATGGAGCAGGCGGCGAAGCTGGATCTGGCGCAGTTCGAGGACCCGACGTTCTACGATCACCTCGAGCGCGCCCGGCGCCAGACCGTGGGCAGGATCGCGCTGCTGACGCTGCTTCTCTCGATGATGCAGGACGCGCTGACCCTCGTCACGCTCGGTGGAGCGCTCATCGCCTACAGCCCGTGGCTGCTTCTGCTCCTCCTCATCGCCGTAATTCCGAGCTTTCTCGGCGAGACGCACTTCGCGTCGCTCGCCTATTCACTGCTCTTCCGCTGGACTCCGGAGCGAAGGCAGCTCGACTATCTCCGCTTTGTGGGAGCAAGCGACAAGACCGCGAAGGAAGTCCAGATGTTCGGGCTCGCTCCGTGGCTGACGGAGCGTTACAGAGCCCTGTCGCAGAAGTTCTACGAGGAGAATCGCAATCTCTCGCTGCGGCGCGGACTCGTCAGTGCCGCCCTCTCGATACTTGGCACCATCGGCTATTACGCGGCGTACGCGATAATCCTGATCCGGGCGGTGCGGGGCGACATCACGATCGGGATGCTCACGTTCCTGGCCGCCTCGTTCGCCAGAGGCCGCGACGTGATCCAGGGCATTCTGCTGTCGGCGAGCAACGTCTATGAGCAGGCGCTGTATCTGCGCGACCTGTTCGTCTTCCTGGACATGAAGCCGACGATCGCATCGAAGCCCGGAGCCATCCCGGTGCCTGAGCCGATTCAGCACGGCTTCGTGTTCGAGGATGTCGGATTCAGGTACCCCGGCAGCGAGCGCTGGGCGGTACGCCACGTAACTCTCACGATCAAGCCCGGCGAGAGGATTGCCCTGGTCGGGGAGAACGGCGCCGGCAAAACCACGATCACCAAGCTGATCGCCCGCCTCTACGATCCGACCGAGGGAAGAATCACGCTCGATGGTGTCGACCTGCGCGAGTACGACCTCGCCAGGCTGCGCCGCGCCATCGGCGTCATCTTTCAGGATTTCGTCCGGTACGACATGCGCTTCGACGAGAACATTGGAGTCGGCGAGATCGAGTCCGTGCGCGGAGCGCTCGATAACGGGAACGGCACGCCTGCCAGCATTACCACCGCGGCGGAGAATTCCCTCGCGGCGTCGTTGCTGCCGCGCTTCACCAAAGGCTACCACCAGATGCTCGGTCGCCGCTTCGACGAGGGTGTCGATCTGTCCGGAGGCGAGTGGCAGAAGATCGCTCTTGCCCGCGCCTACATTCGCGACGCGCAGGTTCTCATTCTCGACGAGCCAACCGCGGCGCTGGATGCGCGCGCCGAGTACGAAGTCTTTCTGCGGTTTTCCGAGCTCGTCTCGGGAAGAACGGCGGTGCTCATCTCTCACCGTTTCTCGACGGTCAGGATGGCTGACCGGATCGTCGTGCTGCGAAACGGGGCCGTGGAAGAAGAGGGCTCACATGAAGAGCTCCTCGCAAAGGGTGGTCTTTACGAGGAGCTCTTCGCGATGCAGGCCGCGGGTTACCGGTAGGACTCGTGACCGGAGCGCTGCTGCTTCATCGTTACGGGCATCGCGTCAATCAGCTGAAACGGGAATTTCGCGCCAGAGCGCCTGATCGAAGACCCCGGGAGGAAGCTCCTGATTGATGCGGATGTCCGTGCGCTGCTCGCGCCACGCAGGGCGTCCGTTTCTCAGCGTGAGAAATTCGGTCGGCACGTGATATCCATCGATCTCTCGATAGTTCCGGACTCGGATGTCGCTGATAATCGTTCGCGCACCCCGCCCCGCACGCTGGATGAAGCGCGCCAGGCGCAGGTGCTCGCTGTCGATCCAGACCTGGTTGGATGTCGAGTCGCCTTCCTTCGCGCCTATGACATAGACCGGCCGGCCGTCCCATTCATCCGTCCGGATGATCTCCGTGTCCACGCCGAGTGAATCGAGACCCCGCATCACGGCCGATGCCGGCCCAGCGTAGGCATCCACGCCAAGGAGCAGCAGCGGGTTAACCGACCGGCGGAAGTCGATGCGGATGCCGTTGTCGAAGGAGGCAACCCGCTCGCCGACCTGCACCAGCCCGCTTTTCCGCGTTACCGGCAGGAACGCGATTCTAAGCTTGCCGGGCGCCTGCACGTGCACGAACCACTGAGACTTGTTCTCCCCGCCGGTGGTCGTGTAAGCGGTGTTGTTCTGGAGAAACGTCATCGTCTTGAAATACTTGCCGTCGTACCGGCCGTGCATGGCGTTGATGAGCGCCGACGCGGTCGCGATCTTGCCGGCCGGGGGCGCCGCTTTGACGGAATTCGCCGGAGTCGGGTCCGGCGTCGGATTACTCTGGCCGGCGAAGGACGAGCAGCCCCCCGCGATCAAAGCCATCAGAAAAAGGCGAAACGTGGTCATCTATTCTCCGAGAGCCGTGCGATACAGGATTCCGTTGAACAGCAGCTTGAACGTGCCGTGCGGCTGATACCGGAAGTATGGATCCGGGCCGTAAAGAACGAGCATGCCTTTACCGACCGGGGCCTGAACCACTGCTGCTACACCGTGGAGGAATCTTTGGCCCCACGCCCAGCCGCTGCGGAGTGGCGCCGCGGTGGCGAACCACCCGATCTGCCTTACACCCACCTCATCCGCGCCGGGAAGCAAGCGAAAACCCGGCGAATTGTCGTAGTAGACATCGGCCAGCCCCGGCAGGCCCTGTCCGAGCGCGGACGTGGTGTCCACGCGCATGCTCAGTATCGAGCCCGGAATGTAGAACCGACTCCTCGAAAGAGGCTTCCCGCTGTCGAGTGGAGCGTGCGCAATCGGGAGCCCGAGCTCACTGGCCAGCGTCGTCGCAGAACCAATTGCCAGAACGGTGCCGCCTGCTTCGAGGAAGGCGCGGATGTTCGGTACCGTACGCGCGACGGTCATCGTACCGACACGATTCCTGTACTCGGCCGGGACGTCAGCCGGCTGTAGCGCTCGCGAGTCGGGCGCCGACCCGTCCGCGAACGTCACTCCATCGGGCAGGATCAGAACGTCGATCGATTCATTGAGGCCCCCGGCATCGAGCTGGGGAGCGTACACCACCTCGTAGGGAAACTCGAATTTCTCGAGGAGAAAGCGCGCCCAGCCGGACGTCATCATCCCGCCGTAACGATCCCACAGCGCGATCCGCGGCAGTCGCAGGCGCTCGAGCGAGTCGGCGGAAACCGTCGTCGGAAGCGCATCGAACCCGACGCCGAGATCGCTCGCCAGCTTGTTCAGGATAGGTAGCACCGCGGGGCGGGCGGGAATGTAGAAAGTGCCATTGGGATAAACGCGGGTATTGGTGGCGAGCGGAAATTTCAGAGCGTGAACCTCGCCTCCGCGCGCGAGGATGCGGTTCACGGCGGTGAATGCATCGTTGAGCGAGTGACTGAGCGCGTAGGCGGGGACCCGCAGCGCGACGTTGCGAACCGGCGGTGTCGCGTAGCCGGTCAACTGGACGAACGGCCCGTCGAATGGATCGAGGATCCGATCGAATTCCACTCCCATCTGGTATGCGAGCGTCCATCCCGCGTTGTCGTAGGGGGGAGTCGGCGGGCCGCCCGGATACGGGATGTCGTCGGGGTGGTCCTGCGGCTCGAACATGTCCAGGATGTGCGGGCGAAACGCCTGGGCAGTCCGAACGACCAGCGAATTCGCCGGATACGTGCGCGATCCAGCCGTGAAGGGCGCGATGGCGCGGTGAACGACAATGCCGGTCTTGATGAGCGCGTTGACGAATTTCGTCGCGGTCAGGAAGTCACGCTGATCGGCGGGAATTATGTAGCCGCGTGGATCGCGCTCGGCGCGACCGCGCAGGATACTGGCGTATTTCGCGAGGTCGTCGGGATTCGTGACGCGGGGCCTCGAGCCCCGTGTGGTGTCCCGCGGCACGGCAGCCTCGAGGGCGGCGACGCGTTTCGGCGTGACGGTCCACGTATCCGTGCTTCCGCGCTGGATGGAGTTGCGCCCCATTTGATAGATGTTGTAGAGAAAAGTCTCGCGATAACGCGATGCCACATCGAGCACCGCGCGATTGGCTGTCAGCTCGTATGACAGCGCCTGGCTGAAGCGCCACTTCTGCGGCTGAATCGGCATCGGAAGCGAGCCCGTGGGGAGCAGCCGCTCCGGTACCAGTGGAATCTCGGCCGGAGTCGGGTGCCCGACAGTCTCAGTCAGGAGACCGACCATGTTGTGAAAGTAGACGGTGGTGCGAAGGCCGCCGTTCCACCACGTCGAGTAGTTTGCGCCCTCCCGCATTGTGGAGCCGGGCTTTCCTTCGGCGACGAAGCGGTTGTGCATCGCCGCCCCGACGAGATCCAGGCCAACAGGAATCAGCGGATCAAAGTTGTAGTTGAACGGATCGCGGAAGGGCGGGGCAAAC
>DASTTD010000156.1:0-4446 GCA_035760325.1 Gemmatimonadaceae bacterium | reverse complement strand
CGTGTCGAGCGCGGAGGAAACCATCACCGGCTTCCGGTAGGACAAGAGCATCCAGCCCGTGAAGAGCTCGCTGGGATTCTCCCACTTCTTCGTGGGCAGGTAGTGAGGGAAGTCGCCGAAGCGTGTATCGGCGAACATCTGACCGTCCTTGTCGAACCCGGCCGGGAACATCGATATGCGACGCTCGAAATTCCAGTTGATTCCTATCCACGGTGTTCCGGTGTTCCAGTAATTGCCGTGGTTGTCGAGGAACGTGTTGCCGTGGCCGGCGCCTGTCATGAAGCCGCCCGGCTTGTACGACACCGGATTGTAGGGCGCATACCTGAATGGCCCGAGTGGCGAGTCAGCCAGGTAGGTCCCGTTCGCGTAGACGTTGTACTCGGTCCCGGGGGCGCCGTACTGCAGGTAGTACCTGCCGCGGTGCTCCGTCATCCAGGCGCCCTCGATGTATGGCGTGATCGTGTCGCGGTGATTCCACCCGAATCTCTCCCAGCCATGTTTCTGTGGATCGAGCTTGAATAGCTTTCGTGGCTTGCCGAGGTAATTGAGCCTGCGCTTCGGATCGAGCTCGATCCCGTAAATCGGGTAGAGGTTGGACGATCCCCAGTACATGAACCACCGGTCCGATCTGGTATCGTGAAACAACGCCGGATCCCACGGACCGGGCTGCACCGAATCGCCGGTCGCGATCGTCCGGGATCCCTCCCACTGCGCCATTGGGAGCCATTCCATCACCCGGTTGTAGAAGTCCAGCCGGCCGGTCTCCGGCTGTGTCGACGACAGAAGCGGCCGCGGAGCAGTCGAGGACTGCTGGAGAATCAGGGTATCACCCTTCGAGATCGCCGCGGGTGCAACGACGTCCTCGAACGGCCACTTCGTCGGGACGATGTAACGCCAGCGCAGAAGATCCTTCGAGTGCCAGTATCCGCCCGACACGGTGACGAAAAGGAAGTACTCGCCCTTGTGGTTCACCACCACGGGATCAGCGCCGGAGCGGTAGGAGATTCCCTGGTTCAGCTGCTCCCAGTTGTACTTGTAATCGAGATCGATCGGATTGGCATATGTGCGAATGCCGGAGGACTGTGCGCCGACCAGAGAGGGCAGCGCGCAGCAAAGAAACGCCACTCGACATCGCATCGCGCCTACCTCGCGAAGACCTCTTCCACGGCCGTGATCTTCACGTTCTCCGGCTTGATGGAGAGCTTTCGCGCACCGATCACCTTGTCCTCCGCCAGCAGAGCGGCGGGCTTCTCGGAGTCGTACCTGATCGGTGAGAATGCATCCGACACCAGGGCGTCGCGCAGTCCGTCCGCATCCCTCGTGATTATCACCACCGAGAGATCAGTCGCGGAGAGGTGGCGGCGGATCGCATCGTTGACCTGCTGCCGCGTCAGCTTCGACAGGGCGTTTCTCATGTATCTCGTGAACTCGCCTGTCCCGTACCACTTCGAGTCCAGCGCGTACCCGAGCTGCGCGTCCTGGGTAGCGGTCATCACGTAGACGTTCTTCATCAGATAATCGCGGGTATCCTCGAAATCGGCCTGCGATATCCCGTCGTCGATCAGCCGCCGCAGCTCGGCGTTCGCGATTCTGAGAGCCATGTGCGCATTCTGCGGCTCGACCGGCCTGATCCAGACCTCGAACAGCTGGTTGCGCCGCACGATGTTCGGGCTCGGGAAGAAGCGGAACATCCCTCCCGGGAATGCCTCGATGTAGGCGTAGTCGCCGTAATTCATTCCTCTCACCGCGCGGATCCGCTGGTAGAGATGCGCGTTCGACATGCGATGCTCGCCCAGATAGGAGCGCGCGACGTTCAGAGCGGCGAAGTCGGGGTGTGATCGCGTGACGGCGATCGGATGTCCGAACGAGATCGCGGTCGAGCGCGTGTCCTTCCTTATGATCTCGACTTCCATCCCGCGCGGACGCTTCCCCTTGAATGCGACGGGACGGGGCGCCGGCCTACCGGCGGGCAGGCTCGCGAGAATGGCGCTGGTAACCTGAGTGAATCCTGTCGGCACATCGCCGCTCAACCCGACCTTGAGGTCGCCGAGCGTATAGTGGTCTCGCACGAACGCCCTGACGTCGTCGAGAGTGATCGCCTTGATGCCCGCGACCGTGCCAAGCGCGGGATGACCGTAAGGCGTACCCGCAAAGATGTTGGTCTGCAGACGCTCTTTGCCGAGCTCCTCCTCGTTGTTGGATCTCAGGTCCTGAGTCAGCGCGATCAGCTGTCGATCCCTGAGGCGCTGAAAATCGTCGGCGCGGAAGCCGGGCTTCGCGAGCTGATCGAGAACGATGTGAAGGAACTCGTGCCAGTTGTCCTTGTGGATGCTCGCGGTGAACGTGGCGAGCTCCTTGTCGACTGAGCCCGTGAAGCTGCCTGCCATCGGGTAGAGGAGCTGCCGGATCTCGCTGATCGTGAGCTCCCGGGACCCCGCGCCGGAGATCATCGCGGCCGACAGCGCGGCAAGTCCTTCCTTGCCGGGCGGATCGTAGGCGGAGCCGGCATTGAACGCGAGCTTCATCGCGATCTGGGGCAGCTGTGACTTCTGCTCGATGATGTCCAGCTTCGGCAACTTCGGTGGGACGGCCCTCATGTCGCGCGCAATAATCGCGTCGAGCTTCGCCTTCAGCGCGCGTTTGGCGTCATCGCCCGCGGCGGGTGCTGCTGCGGTAGCAGTTGCCGCGAACGATCCGAGCGGCGGCTGCTGCGCCAGTGCGGCCGGGAGCGCGGTGTTCGACAGAGACGTCACCACGAGGTTCTCGTCGGTGAAGTAACGCGCCGCCGCGCCCCGAAGATCCTCGGGCGTGAGGGCGGCATAGAGGCGGTAGACGCTGTTGAGGGTCGAATAGGACCGGCTGTATTTCACGTATTCCGCGACCGTTGCGGCAATGGAGCCGGTATTGTCGAGGGATCGCACGAACGCATAGCGCTCCGCCGATTTCGCATCGGCAAGACGGCTATCCGGCACCAGCTCCGTTCGCGCGCGGTTCACCGTCCGCAGAATTTCATCCCGCACATACACGGCGTCCTTCGGATCCTTGAGGCGGGCGGTGATCCGGAACAGGCCGGGATCGACGTTGCTCGAGTTGCTCGCGCCGAAAGAGTCCAGCTTCTGCTCCGTCACGACCAGCTTGCGGTAGATGTCCGAGGTTGGACCGAAATAAATCCCCGCCACGAGATCGAGCGCGGCGTTGTCCCTGATCGTTTCAGAGAAGGCGGGATTCCGGAACGCGACGGAGATGAGAGGGTTCGTCGGCGTCGCCCACACGGCGTGCGCGTATTTCGGCGCGGTCGAAGGTGGCTCGGCGGGAATCGATGCCTTGTAGCTGCCGGGCTTCCACCCACCCCAGTGTTTGCGAATCAGCGGCAGCACCTGCTCGGCCGTCACGTCGCCGGCGACCACGATCGCCGTGTACTCGGGCCGGTACCACCTGTCGAAGAACTGCTTCGAGTACTCGAACTGGTTCGGCATGTTCTCGATGTCTTCGATGAACCCCATGGTGGTGTGGCCATAGGTGTGAGTCCCGAAGGCCGTTTTCCGCGTCAGCTCGAACAGCTTGAATCCCGGCTCGGAGGCGTTCTTGTTGTATTCACCCAGTACGGCTTTCGCTTCGGTCTTGAACTCGGGCTCCGCGTATTTGAGGTTCTGGAAATTGTCTCCCATCAGCTCGATGATCTGCTCGAGGTCGTCCTTGGCGAAGGTGGCGTAATACATCGTGCGGTCGTCGCTCGTGGAGGCGTTGTTGCGGGCGCCCGCACGGGTCATGATCTCGGTGAATTTCTCCGGCGAGTACCTGGGCGTCCCGCGGAACATCATGTGCTCGAAGAAGTGCGCGAATCCGCTCTTCCCCGGCTCGACCTCGTTTCGGGATCCGGTCTGAACAGGGATCTGGATCGACACGATGTTCGGAAATCCGGTTGGAACCACGATCACCTTCAGTCCGTTCGGGAGCGTTGCCTCGGTCGCCTTGAACGGCAGCACGTCGCCGGCATCGGGAACTATCGTCGCGAGGGACTCGCGTGTAGCGGAGGCGGCCGGCGACATCTGGGCCGGCGCGATGGCGGGAAGCAGTGAGAGCGCCGCGACGGCGATGAAAGAGCGTGATGTGAGCATGGATTGAACCAGGACGTTGAGGGAACGAAAAACGCGACGGCAGCAATTCTACATTAACGCCGGGTCCGCGCCCCCCGCCATGACCCCATCGAGGCTACGCTGCAGCTCTTCGAGGAAGCGCGCGACGTCGATACCGTCAACCAGGGCGTGATTGACCTCTACACCTACCGGAAGCTTCCACTTGCCCCGGTCGTCACTGCATTTACCGAACGCAATGCGGGGTACCGAGTCGCCGCCCCCCTTCAGCGCATTCGAAAAGGAAGTGAAGCGGATCCACGGCAGAGTGGTCTGGTACACGACGTCATCGGGCGGATCGGTAACGAGGGGC
>DASTTD010000155.1:0-4695 GCA_035760325.1 Gemmatimonadaceae bacterium | reverse complement strand
ATCATCCGAGCGAGCTGACGCCCGCCGCGGTTGCCGCGCTCGATCGCCTGTCCCGAGCCGGGATCTCACTCGGCTGTCAGACGGTGTTGCTCAAGGGCGTGAACGACGATCCGAAGGTGATGATGAAGCTGATGCACGAGCTGCTGAAGGCTCGGGTACGTCCATACTATATATATATGGCCGACCAGGTCGCGGGCGGCGAGCACTTCCGCACGACGGTGCAGAAGGGGCTGGAGATCATTCAGGCGCTGCGCGGCTGGACGTCGGGTTTGGCGGTCCCGCAGTTCGTGATCGACGCGCCGGGCGGCGGGGGGAAAGTGCCGCTTCTTCCCGAGTACGTCGAGAGCATCGGCGAGGACGAGGTCGTTTTCCGCAACTATGAGGGGAAGCGATTCACCTACAAGCAGCCGCGGCAGGTGCCGGTTCCGCAGACGGATATCGAGCGTGCCGCCGAGATGGATGTGGTTCCGATCGGCAGAAAGAAGGTGGCGAAAACCGGAGCAGCCAAAACTCGCACGCCTCGGCGAAGGAAGGCTGCCGGCGAGTAGACAACACGGAGGTCTTTAGGTGACGCAGCCGGCGCGCTCGACCGACGCTTACGCGGGTTTCTGGATCCGCGTTTGGGCAGCACTAATCGATTTTTTTCTTCTGGCGTTAATCCTCGTCCCAATACTCCTGGGCGTGTACGGGAAAGACTACTTTAGCTCCGACGCGCCGTTGATCGCGGGGCCGGTGGATTTCCTTCTGAATTGGGTTGTGCCGGCAATTGTAATTATTCTTTTCTGGATGTACAAAGCGGCCACGCCCGGGAAAATGGCCGTTGGGCTCCGTATCGTTGATGCGAAGTCGGGGACGACACCCACTACTGGCCAATGCGTTGGTAGATATCTGGGCTACTACGTATCACTCCTACCATTGTTCGCCGGCATCGTGTGGGTGGCGTTCGACTCACGGAAACAGGGCTTCCACGACAAGCTGGCGGGAACTGTTGTGATTCGCCGACGCGGGACAACAGAAGAACCACCGACTTTCCGACCGGCACCCTGACAGCTGCGCCGCGGAGGCGCGGTAGAGCCCGCGCCCTTCGCGCTGCGAACCCTGCTTCGTCGTAGGATGGCCGAGCGGTCCTTGCCACGCTGTTGGAGCGGAGCGGTTATCGCGTCACACCATTTCTCTGGCGCTGACGAAGAGATGGCGCAGAAGCGGTGGGATTTTCTCGAACATGGGTTACATCACGCAGGCAGTCAAAAGCTGACAACATTCTAGCGATGTGCAGCCTGACGAGCGTTGCAGCTGACAAGCGCTTTTCGGATGTGACTTCGTCGCAATGGTTGCACGTGATTTCAGCTGAACGAAGGCGTTAGACCGTGTGATCACCAAAAAAAAACCGGAGAAAACCATCGCGACACGACGCGAGTTCCTGATAGCACTTGGTTCCGCCGGCGCAAGCACAGTCTTGTCAGGCCTCGCGTCGCTCCCCGACACGCAGGTTCCTCCGGCCGGTAAACCGAAGTTGATCGATGTGCACCATCACATATTGCCGCCCTTCTACATGGCCGAAGCGAAGGACCGGGTCATTGCTCAGGGCCAGGGCTACTTACCTCAACGAGTCTTGGAATGGATGCCTGAGAACGCGCTCGCCGAGATGGACCGCAACAACGTCGTCCGCGCGGTCGTCTCGATTTCGACACCCGGGATCTGGTTTGGCGACGTACAAGCATCGCGCGTACTGGCGCGGAAGTGCAATGAGTATGCGGCGGAACTCGTTGTGACGTACCCGGGCCGTTTCGGCTTTTTCGCAGCCGTACCGCTTCCAGACACAGAAGGTAGTTTGCTCGAGATTGCTTATGCTCTTGACGTTCTGAAGGCGGACGGCATCGGCTTAATGACTAGCTATGGTGATACATGGCCGGGCCATCCAGGCTATGCCCCTGTTTTCGACGAGCTTAATCGCCGAAAAGCGGTGGTGTACTTCCACCCTACTGGCCCCGATTGCTGCCGCAATCTCATTCCTGTTGTGCCGTACGTCTTCACAGAACTCCCGCACGACACAACGCGAGCGGTCACAAGTCTCCTCTTCTCCGGATCCTTCGCTCGTTTCCGCGACATTCGTTTCATTTTCTCGCACGCCGGCGGCACGCTTCCGATGGTGGCGGGCAGAATTGCACGACAAAGCAGCGCAATGAAGCAATTCGCGGAAAAGATGCCGAATGGCGTCGACTATGAGCTAAAAAGACTCTATTACGAGATTGCCGGATCGGCTAATCGTCCAGCAATGGCGGCCTTGATGAATCTTGTCCCCACGACGCAGATCATGTTTGGCAGTGATTATCCATGGGGGCTTATCGGAGGAACAGCCAATGGATTATCGAATTTAGGGCTCTCGCCCGCGGACACCCGCGCAATCGGGTATGAGAATGCGATGGCCCTTTTTCCGTAGCTCCAGACGCGACGGTAAAAACTCGTGGCCACGGTCCTGGCCGTATGCTCTACTTTGCACCCGTAGAAAGGCGAGTTAGTCGTCGGTAATCAACGCTTTTCTAGACCCGAGCGGCTCATCCTGCGCGCCGGCGAACTCCACATGACGTCTGACGCCGGAGCGACCGTCGTGGTGGTAGATGTGCCCTGGACCGCTCGGTAGTTTGATACGCCCAACGACGCTAAGGGTCTGTCCCGGAGGAGGTTTCATGCGACCGCTCGTATTAACTGTTATGTGCCTCGTTGCCGCTGTCTGCCTCTCTTTCGACGCGACGGCACAGCGACCGCCGACAACCGCCGATGATCCTCTCGCGTTGATGAATGCGAGCATCGTCGACGTTCGGAGCGGACGCATTACCGCGGGTGCGACGATCGTCCTGCGGAACGGAAAGATCGAATCCATCGGCTCGAATACGCGACCAGCCGGTATAAAGGGCGTTGATCTGAAAGGGAACTATGTATTGCCAGGCCTCATCGACGCGCACGCCCACCCAGCGAATCTGGAGGCGTTCCGGCGCGCACTCGAATCGGGCGTGACGACGGCGCGGAGCGCCGGCGTGTCCTATTACGCGGACGTCGGGTTCCGCGAGCTCGTGAAGGCGGGGGCAGTGGCCGGCCCAGACGTCATCGCCGCCGGCTACCATGTGCGTCCACAGCTCGCGAACGAAGCTTTCTTATCCGATCCCCAGTACTGGGATCTGATGAGCGGCGTGACGACCGTCGAACGCATACGACGGGCGGTGCGGATGAATCTCTCGCACGGCGTCGACTGGATAAAGGTTCATGCCACGGAGCGCGGCGGGACAGCCGACACCGATCCGCGTAAACAGGTCTACACTGAGGCCGAAATTCGCGCAATAGTCCAGGAAGCCGCCACCAAGAACGTGCCGGTTCAGGCCCACGCACACGGAGATGAAGGCGCAGTAGCCGCGATCAGGGCGGGCGTGCGCAGTGTCGAGCACGGCACGTACCTCTCAGACGCCACACTGCAACTCATGAAGGAGCGGGGTGTGTATCTGGTTCCCACCTACGGGATAGTAATCGATCTGCGCGACGCCGGCGGCGCCTTCGACTCGCCCGCACTCCGCATCCGGGGAGAGCATATGCTACCGCGGGCCCGCGACATGCTGCAGCGCGCGCACAGGATCGGGGTGAGGATCGTCGCTGCTACTGACTCGGATTACGGGCCAAACAGTGTCATCCGCATCGGACAAGAGATGACGTATTTCGTCGAATTCGGTTTTACACCGCTCGAGTCCATCCAGGCGGCTACGATCCGCGCTGCTGAAATGCTGCGGTTGGAAAAGTCGATCGGCGTGGTTGAAGCCGGCTACGAGGCAGACCTCATCGCTGTCGAAAAGAACCCACTCGGGGACATTACCACCTTGCAAGATCCGCTGCTCGTAATCAGCAATGGGCGAGTGGTTTTTGACCGGCTAAACCCGGATCCGACCCGCGCGGCGGGAGCCCGCCGTTGACGCGAACAACGAAATGGAGCTGCCGAAGCCCGCGAAGGTACGAATGCCGCGGTCTTCGTAACTCACGTCGAGTGTTGGTAAAGGAACAAGCAAATGGTTTACGGGGAAGTCCGCCTCGCGCGCAAACCGCCTCATTACCCAAGTCCGACGGCGCCGGCGTCGAGGCGCCGTGTGCTTCCGGACTTACTCTGCTTGCGCGACCATGGCAACCTAACGATCGTTGGAGCTGACGAGCGATCTGCGGATGGCGCGGGCTTTGCCTGCGCTTGGTTGATTCGCTCGCAGTTCAACTCGGGCGTTAGACGGATGCAACTAGGTTGATGGACGACGAATCCTTCATCGGCGCGGTCGCGGCGGGGAGATGACTCGCCAGGACTGTGGATACTTTCGCGCGACGGAGCGCCTTGATGATCGCCTTTCCCCTAAGACTCGGTCTCGCGCGCGAGGTGCCACTGGATCACGAGCGAGTCCGTGCCATTGCGCAGCAAGCCGTGGGTATGGGCCGTCACCGAAGTCATGCTGACGCCGCTGCACTTATCGTTGCGACGCGTTACTGTGAACGTCAAGGGTCCGTATCGAATCATCGCATGAAGTTCTCGGACTGAACGCATGACGCGACACCTGACCCTGATCGGCGCGGCCAGCAGTATCGGCATCAAGCCGTACGACGATGGCACCATGCGCCACGTCGATCGCGCGCCGGCCACGCTGCGACAACTCGGGCTCGGCGCCGCACTCG
>DASTTD010000154.1:0-3405 GCA_035760325.1 Gemmatimonadaceae bacterium | reverse complement strand
GCCTGGTAGTTGGTGGCACTGACGGTCCGTTCAGCTTTGTTGTTGACGGCACGCTGACGCTGCACGACCTCGAGTGGGTCTGTCACCACCTTGTGGTGGAACTCAATGCCCCGCCTGCTAGCGCAGATCTTGGAGAAAGCGACGAAGTTCTACGAGTTCGTCGAAACATGGATCGACTCCAAGCACCCGACTCTGAAGCGCTAAGTGATGCCTAGCGCTCCGCTTCACGATTCTGCGGGACCGTCGCCGCGCGTCAAGGCTTCCCTCGCTGCGCTCGGCTTCTAATCTAACCTTCGATCGGCGGTACGCTTACGTCATGCGACCCCTTCGGTATTCCATCAACGTCACATTGGACGGGTGCTGCGATCATCGTGTAATGCTCGCGGACGAAGACTTACATCGTCACGCGGTGGAAAACCTCGACCGGGCCGATGCCCTCCTTTTTGGCCGGGTGACCTACGAGATGATGGAGGCAGCGTGGCGGGCGCCGCGGACGGGTGTGATGCCTGATTGGACCGAACCCTTCGCCCGGACGATCGACGCGGCAAAGAAGTACGTCGTGTCGAGCACCCTGGACCGGGCCGATTGGAACGCGGAGCTCGTGCGCGGAGATCTGGGCAAGGCCGTTCAGCAGCTCAAGCGGGAGCCGGGTAAGGGACTGTTCACGGGAGGCGTGAAGCTCCCGCTGGCCTTGGCGGAGCTGGGTTTGATCGATGAGTACGAGTTCGTGGTGCAGCCCAGGATAGCGGGCCATGGGCCGACGTTGTTCGCGGGGCTATCGAAGCATGTCGACTTGAAGCTCGTGAGCCGGCTTGAGTTCGGCTCGGGGGCGGTGGCGATGCGGTATGAGCCGAGAAGGTAGCCATCGGGCTTGCTGGCCCGAGTCGCCCGCATCATGGTGCAACTCGCGCCAGGTCTTCCAAAGTCTCCACCTACCTGATCATCCGTACCCGCCTCCGGATTCCGAAACGAAGCCGTCGTCAAGGACAAGTTTTGTGAAAGGCCATCGCTGTGCGAACTGCAACTAGCTCGACAACACTTACATGAACGACGAGCTGCCCTGCCTCGAGCTCCTGGAAGCCACGCCCGCCATCCTGCGCGGCCTGATGTCGGGGATTTCCGAGGAAGACGCGCGCTGGAAGCCGGCTGGGAATCGCTTCTCGATCGCGGAGGTGCTCGCACATCTCTCTCATTCCGAGGGTGACTGCTACCGCGCGCGTGTCGACCGCTTCCTCGCTGAGAAGAGGCCTGAGTTCGAGCCGGACGACGCCCAGATGCACCTCGAACGATATAAGAACGCCGATCCCAGGGAGGAGTTGGGACAGTTCGAAGACCAGCGGGCGAGCAACATCCAACTGCTTCGCGGCCTCCCTGCCACCGCCGGCAGTCGCAAAGCGTTGCATCGCGCGGCGGGCGAGATCACCCTGTCACAGATGCTGCATGAGTGGGCTCTGCACGATCTCGGACACATCCGGCAAATCGCGGAGCTGGTGCGTGCGCGCAAGTACCTCGCCGGCGCCGGCCCGCTTGGTGAGGATTACCAGCTGACACCATGACGATTCGACGCATTCTTCCGGCGCTCACGCTGGTTCCCAGCGCTCAAACCAGGCGCAGTCAACGTTCACATCGCAGCGGTCTGACGAACGCTGCACGTGACAACCACTGTCCCGATGCGGCTTCGCCGCGATGGTGGCAGCGTACTGGCAGCTGAACGAAGACCTTAGGCGGAGCATCTGGCGTCCCATCTTCCATGAACAGCGTTTTCTCGTGCGCCGCTATCCTGTTCGACCTCGATGGCGTCCTCGTGGACTCCGCCGCTTGCGTCGAGCGCACGTGGCGCCACTGGGCCGAGCAGAACGGTCTCGACCAGAGCCGCGTGATCGCAGAGGCGCACGGGCGGCGGACTATTGAAACCGTGCAGCGAGTAGCGCCGCACCTTGCCGCGCCCAGCGAAGTTGTGGCGTTGGCGCAGAGCGAATCAAGCACGACCGAGGGCGTCTTCGAAGTTCCTGGCGCGCGGGAATTGCTCGCACCGTTACCGTTGCATCTCTGGGCCATTGTCACGTCCGGCGTCCGCGCCGTTGCTACGCTTCGGATTCGGCACACTGGCCTTCCGATGCCACGAGTATTGGTATGCGCCGACGACATTGCGCGCGGGAAACCCGATCCGGAGGGATATCTAACCGCCGCTCAGCGTCTCGGTGTAACCCCGGAAGACTGCGTCGTCATCGAGGACGCGCCGGCTGGGTTGAAGGCAGCACGAGCGGCAGGCATGCGTGCAATTGCCATCAGCGGCACGTACGCGCCCGCTGCGCTGACGAGCGCCGACCGTGTGGTCACACGACTCGATAATCTGAGTGTCGTACTCCGGAATACGGGCGACCCAATGGAGATCCGTGTCCGGCCGGCCTAACGAACGTTGCAGCTGACAAGCGCTTTTCGGACGCGACTTCGCCGCAATGCTTGTAACGTGCTTGCAACTGAACTAAGGTGCTAGGTGGCTGCGTGTACATCGCTGGACGATGCCGCACGCACAGGAGGCTTTCACGGGCATGCTAGACGCGATCAAGCGTTTCGTCGCAGACCGGATCGTGCGCGCGGAGTCTGGCTCCCGGAGCCCGGAGCCACAGGCGGGGCCTGGTGCCATCCAGCTCGCCGCCTGTGCCCTGCTCCTCGAGCTTGCGCACGCCGATGACGAGTTCAGTGAGGCCGAGCGTGCCCACATCGAGTCGGCACTGCTCCGTCACTTCGGCCTGGACGCGACCACGGCTCGGGAGCTGATGGAACTCGCTGAGGCCGAGCGGCGGGAAGCCATCGATCACTACCAGTTCGCCCGCACCATCACGCAGCACTATGACCTCGGCCAGAAAATGGTGCTGGCCGAGGTCATGTGGGGCGTGATACTCGCGGACAGCGAGATCAGCCGGCATGAAAGCTACCTCGTTCGGAAGCTCGCCAATCTCTTGGACCTGGCGCCCGTCTACCTGTCGCAGGCGCGCCGCGCTGCGACGCCGCCCTCTTAGGAGTACGCTCGAATACAGGTTTCAAGGAGAAGAGGACATGAGTGAACTACGGTTTCCAAACGAAAGCAGAGAGTATCGCGATGCCCGCGATTTATTGCTCAAGGACGAACAAGAGCTTATCGACAAAGTAAAAGTCGTGGCAGAAAGACGCCGCAATCTCCCTCCCGGCGGGCGGTTGAAAGAGGACTACGTCTTCCAATGGGCCAACGATGGGAAAGTAGGGAAGAGCGTGAAATTCTCGGAGCTGTTCGCGGACAAAAACACCCTGCTGCTTTACTCATTCATGTACGGTCCGAGCTGGGACAAGCCCTGTCCTTCCTGTACGTCGCTGGTCGATGGGTTCGATCGGACGTCGTATCAGGTCACTCGAGACGCCGCGTTT
>DASTTD010000153.1:0-2766 GCA_035760325.1 Gemmatimonadaceae bacterium | reverse complement strand
CTCGCTTCGCTTGCCCAGAGCGAGATCGCAGATCCGGCGAATCAGCGCGGAGTAATCGATCGACGAGACGCCGGCCATACGGGCGAGCCCGGCATCCGGCGAAATGTCCGGATTGACGTTCATCTCCAGCAGCCACGGACGGCCCGATGCATCGATCCGGAAATCCGCGCGTCCATAACCCTCACCGCCGACCACATTCCACGCCGCCCGCGCAATGACGATCAGCTCGTTGGCGAGATCTTCAGGCAGATCGGCGGGGCACTTCGGCTTCGCGCCGAGATCCTCGTCGCTGCCGGTTTCCCACTTCGAGCGATACGAAACGATGCGCCACATCCCACGCGGCATCCCCGCGAAATCGATCTCGGCGATCGGGAGAGTCTCCTCGCCGAGGATCGCCACGTTGACCTCGCGACCATCGATGAACCGCTGCACCAGCACTTCATCCCAGCCCTCGAGCATTGCCTCGACCCGGGCGTTGAGAGCTCTCATGCTCCTCACCACCGAGCGCTGCTCGATGCCCACCGACGCATCCTCGGCGGCAGGCTTGATGATCGCCGGGAATCCGACGCTCGTCACTTCGTCGCCTTTGCGGAGATGCGACCACCGGGGAACCGGGAGTCCGGCCCGGTCGAGAACGGTGTTCACCAGATTCTTTCTCAGGGTGAGCGCTGCCGTCCAGCTCGAGCTGCCGGTGAAGGGAACACCGAGAAGCTCGAGCACCGAGATCACCATCGGCTCGTAGATCGCCTCTCCGTCGATCCCCTCGCAGAGATTGAAGACGAGATCGAACTTTCCCTTGCGGACGCGCTCGACCCAGCGCCCGTCGAGAGTGACCGGCACGCGCACGACCTCGTCGGCCCAGTCGAGCAGCGCGGTCTCCACCGCCTCGATGGATTCGAGCAGCTGCACTTCCGGAGCCTTGCCGAGGGCGGAAAGCCCGTCGAACAACAAAGCAATTTTCATCGCGCGTCCTCCGCCTCTTTCACGTTCGTCACGCCTGCCAGCTGGCGACCAGAACCCGCCCGCCAGCTGCTGCTCCGCCTGGCGCGGGGAGTCGAACCGAGCTTCACTCCTTGCCGCGCGGCGGCGTACTTCAGGCAACCCTGAATGAGCTCCTCGTAATTGATCCCCGCCGCGCGCGCCGCTTTCGGCAGGCACGAGTTGTCGGCTGGATCAGGAAGAATCCCGGGCAGAGGATTCACCTCGATCACGTTCGGCTCGCCCGCCGCGTCCAGCCGCACATCGATCCTCGCCCAGTCGCGGCAGCCAAGAACCCGAAACGCGTCGAGCGTAACTCGCTCAATAGACGCTTGAAGTTTTTTGGAGATACGCGCCGGACACTGAAAAATTTCCAGAGGATTCTCCGGCCGGTCCCAGACGAACTTCGCGTCGAAGCTGTAGATGGGCAGCGCGCCGCCGGGCAGAGTCTCGAAATTCATCCCCACGATCGGCAGAACCGTCGCCTCTTCGCCATTCCCGAGAACGCCGCAGGTGAACTCCTTACCCGGGAGAAACTCCTCGACGAGAACAGGCTGGCCGTAGCTCTCGAGGAGAAAAGCGGTCTGCTTCGAGAGCTGAGCCTCGTCGCGGCAGAAGCTCTGGTCGGTGATCCCCTTCGACGATCCCTCGTGGAGCGGCTTCACGAAGAGTGGGAAAGCCAGATTTCCCGCGGCGGCAGCGAGATCCTTGATGCGGCGCACCACTCCGAACCGCGGCGTGGGAATCCCGTGGAAGGCGAGAGTCTCCTTTGCCTTCGCCTTGTCGAGGCAGAGCGAGAGCGTGAAGGGATCGCTGCCCGAGTAGGGGATGCCGAAAAATTCGCAGATGGCCGGGACGTGGGACTCTCGGTTCACCCCATGGAGTCCTTCGGCGATGTTGAAGACGATGTCGGGTTTTGCTGCCCGAAGCCGCTCGGGAAATTCTTCGTTGGCTTCGAGGCGGACGACTTTTCCGAGGCGGGAGAGAGCCGATTCCACCGCGGCGATCGTCACCGGGCTGTCCCACTCGGCGAACTCGTCGCGGACCGTGAGGTTCGCTATGGTGGGGTCAACTTTTTTACTTGGAGGCTCTTCATCGGGACGCGAAAGCTCCCCGTCTTCCTGACGGCCGCCCGAGGAGACCGGGCTGGCGAGCTCTGATGGCTCGGGTTTCTGGTTGTAGGCGAGACCGATGAGAGTCACTGCCACCTACGAAAATTCCTGCGATCGAATCATGGTCACAAGTATATAACGTCGACGATGCTGCGCAATAATTATTCCGGGCTTTGAAGAAAAAAATTTCAGAAATTTTTTTTCTTTTTTTTCCCGGCGGCCGGATTTCGGAAATTGAGAGCTCAAAACCGAGAACTGCTATGCTACCCGCTGCCGGCTCATCGCTGTCTGCTGCCCGCCGCGGACGGGCGGCGGGCAGCATAGGCAGTTGTCTTCTTCAGAACTGAAGCGAGCCTGACCACCGCCAGCGATTCCGGTCAGACCTTGTGGTACCTGATCCTCGCCGCCTCACGGCGGTCCTCGGCGGAATAGATCTCGAAGTCCGAGAAAAAAGCCGGAGTCTCCCTCGAGAGCAGCTGGAGAATCGCCACCGCGCAGCGCCGGATCTCCAGCTCGGCGCCTTCGCTCGAGCGAAGCTCCAGCATCGTCCGCCACGCCCTCGCGTTCCCCGTCACCACGATCTTGGTCTCGGTGGAATTCGGCAAAACTCCTCTCGCCGCCTCGCGAGACATCTTCCGGCGATGGACCTTGTCCGCGACCCACCCGTATCGCTCCA
>DASTTD010000152.1:0-7092 GCA_035760325.1 Gemmatimonadaceae bacterium | reverse complement strand
GATCTCGTACGCTCAGGGGTATCGGCCGGAAAATCTCTCGCCAAGACCTGACATGGTCGTGGTGGGCAACGTGATCTCCCGGGGCAATCCCGAGCTCGAGGCGGTTCTCGTGGAGAAGCTCCGCTACACGTCGGCGGCCGCGGTAATCAAGGAAGAGTTCATCTGGGGGCGTCACTCGCTGGCGGTCGCGGGGACGCACGGGAAAACGACGACCACTTCGCTGCTGGCGTGGGTGCTCGAATCCGCCGGACTCAATCCCAGCTTCCTGATCGGGGGCATCGCCGAGAATTTCGGAACCTCGTACCGTCTTACCGACTCGAGGTATTTCGTGATCGAGGCGGACGAGTACGACACGGCGTACTTCGATAAAGGCCCCAAGATGTGGCACTACCTGCCGGACACCGCGATCGTGAACAACATCGAGTTCGATCACGCCGACATCTACCGGGACGAGGAAGCCTACGTGTTCGCCTTCGCGCGGTTCATCAATCTCGTTCCAAAAAACGGGGTGGTGATTGCCGGCTGGGATTCGCCCCTGACCCGGGAGCTGGCGCCGAAATCCCTGGCGCCGGTCGAGTCCTTTGCGTACAGCCCGGATAACGACAGAGCCAGCCAGCCGCCGGCGGGGCAGAAACACTGGCACGCGCGGGACGTGCGATACAGTGAGAGTGGCACGACGTTTCGCGCTTTCCGCTCCGAGGAGGAGTGGGGGCGTGTCGAGACCCCACTAGCGGGAGCGTTCAGCGTCCGCAACGTGCTGGCGGTCCTCGCGGCGGCGGAAGCCGTCGGCGCGAATCGCGATGGCGTTCGTGAAGGTCTACGCACTTTCCGGAGCGTGAAGCGGCGGATGGAAGTTCGCGGGGAAATCCGCGGTGTCGCCGTGATCGACGACTTTGCTCACCATCCGACCGCGGTTCGGGAAACCATCGACGCGACTCGGCAGAAATATTCGGGACGGCGGATCGTTGCGGTGTTCGAGCCGCGGAGCTACACGGCTCAGCGCAAGGAATTCCAGGACGACTACGTGAAATCCTTCGCGGGAGCGGACGAAGTCATTCTTGCCGGGCTGTATCATCCCGAGCGCTACACAAAGGATACCGCCATCGACATTCCCGCAATGGTCAGCACGATCGGCGCGTCCGGGAAACGTGCCAGCCACCTTCCCGATGCGGATGCGATCGTAGAGGATCTCGCTCCGCGCCTGTCAAACGGAGATGTGGTGCTGATCATGTCCAACGGCGGGTTCGGTGGCATCCATCAGAAGCTTCTGGACGCGCTGAACGGGAAACAGGCATGACGGTGGGGAAAAAGAGATGACGGCTGTAGGGGAGCTCGCTGATTCGTTCGGAGGATAGATGCGTTTGCCTTGCTCAACGGTGCTATTGTTCGTTTTCGCGCTCAGCCCTCGGCCTTCTGTTGCGCAGCAATCCGAGCCGCCGCGCAAGAGCGAAACGACAGCGACGATACTCGGTCTGATTCTGCCAGGTGCCGGGCACATCTACGCCGGAGAAACCGGCCGGGGTCTTCTGGTCATGGGTACCAGCGGGCTCGCCTTCGCTTACGGATTCTCGGACGGCCAGTGCAAGCGTCCGTACACCGATGTCCGGACCTGCGAGCTGGACAAGAATGAGACGCTTGCCGGAATCTCCCTCGCGGCGGCGCTCGGCATTTACGCCTTCAGCGCCTGGGATGCGCATCGCGCCGTGAAGCGCACGAACGCGCGGCGCGGGAGAGTTGTCGGTTACTTCAATGTCTCATCGGGGCTGGCTGTCAGCTCGGTTCCACGTCCAACGACTCGTCTCAGGGTCGAGCTCTCTCGAGTTCGATAAGGCCATGGAGGGTGGGGTGCGAAGACATCGACGGATGATCTCGGATTTCGGCTGTCATCATTCACGAGCGGCCACTGTCGTGAATAGCTCCATCAGGAGTTGCACCTGCGCCCTCGCCCTGGCGGTGTTCAGCGACATCGCCGGCGCCCAACGCCCGATCGGAATCTTCGATGGTCATGTCGACGTCGGCCGCGGAAGAGGATCCGCGTCATACGATGCGGAGCGCCAGGCCTATGTCGTTTTCGGCTCCGGCCAGAACATGTGGGACGACCGCGACGACTTTCACTTCGTGTGGAAGCGAATGACGGGCAACTTCATTCTCACCACCCGCGCGAAGTTCATCGGCGCGGGAGTCGATCCGCATCGAAAAATCGGCTGGACTATCCGGCCGTCGCTCGACACCAATGGCCCCCACGTGACCGCCGCGCTGCATGGCGACGGACTGGCGTCGGTCCAGTTCCGTCGAGCGAAGGGCGGGATAACGGAAGAGGAGAAGTCGCGTGACAGTCTGCCGGACGCGGACGCGCTGATCCAGCTCGAGCGCCGCGACAGCATTTACCTGATGTCCGTCGCGCGATTCGGTGATACGCTCGTCACGCAACAGCTCCGCGGTGTCTCGCTTCCCGATACCGTATATGTCGGACTCTTCGTGTGCGCGCACAACGACACTGCCGTAGAGCGCGCGACCTTCAGCACCGTGCGCATCACGAAGCCGGCGAGAGCTGGGCTCGTCCCCTATCGCGAGTACCTCGGCAGTAACCTGGAGATCCTCGACATCGCGACCGGAAACGCGACGATCGTGCACCAGTATCGCGGATCATTCCAGGCGCCCGAATGGACCCGGGACGGCAGAGCCCTGATCTACGCGCAGGAGGGACGTCTGCATCGATTCGACCTCGGCTCACGATCGGCGCAGGTGATCAATACGGGATTCGCGACCCGCAACAACAACGATCACGTGCTTTCGTTCGACGGAAGGATGCTGGGCATCAGTCACCACGCAGCGGAGGACAGTGGCGCCTCGATCATCTACACGGTTCGCGCGACCGGAGGCACACCCAGGCGCGTGACGGCGAAGGGACCTTCGTACCTGCATGGCTGGTCCCCGGATGGCCGCTGGCTGGTGTACACGGGACAGCGGAACGGTCAGTTCGACGTCTACAAGATTCCCGTCAGCGGCGGCGGCGAGATCCGGCTCACCTCGGCCCCGGGACTCGACGACGGTCCCGAGTTCACGCCCGACGGTAAGTACATCTACTTCAATTCGTCCCGGACCGGGCGAATGCAAATCTGGCGCATGCGCCCGGATGGGAGCGAGCAAGAGCAGATCACGAACGACGGCTTCAACAACTGGTTCCCGCACATCTCGCCCGATGGCAAATGGATCGCGTACATCGCGTTTCCGCCGGATGTCGACAAGGACGACCATCCGTTCTACAAGCACGTGCTATTGAGACTGATGCCAATCGGCGGCGGCCCGGCGCGAGTGATCGCTTACGTCTACGGCGGGCAGGGAACGATCAACGTGCCGTCGTGGTCGCCGGATGGAACCCGGCTGGCGTATGTAAGCAACTCAACCATGCCGTAGTGGGGGACTGAGCACTAGAACTCGTGACTGTTCACTCAATACCCGCATCCCCTTTAAGTAACCTCGTGCTCGGCGGCGACACGCCGGTCTATCGGGCGCGATGCTCTCCGGATCTCGATCTCGTAGCCGCGCCATCCCCACGCTTCGTAGTTCTATAGGGCCGCTCCCATTCGTTGAGGTGCTCCAACAGGTGGTCGAGTGAGAAGATGTGCCGCGAGTTGTCGGCTTTTCGTCTGAAGATCACCCGTGACCACCCGCGCATCCCCGTCGGTGTGTACCACTCGCCATTCATGTGCAGCTTGTCGCCCGAGATGGCCTTGATCAGCACGCGCTCGTACTGAGACCGCGGCAGCACCCGCTCCGGAAAGAGATTGTCCCAGGTGCAGAGCCGGCCGACGTCCTCGTAGCCGGGAGGGCGATCGTCGAGGTCCAGAAGTGAGGGAGCCCGGCCCTTGATCACCGAGCCGATCAGGCGAAGCGTAAATGGATCCGACAGCTTCCGGATGTGTGGCCAGAAGTGCTTGGTGATCTGGCCGGCCATTCCTCGCAGCGTCATGCTCCGGCCGTCGACCATCTCCCACCAGTCCTCGTCGATGTCGCAGGTGAACGGATTGTGTGGAAAGCAGTCGAAGCGGGCGAGCCATCCCTTGCGCGAGGTGTGCGGCATCGGATGAAAGCCGCGAATCACCGGGATGTCGTTCTCCTCGAGAGTCGAGAGCTGGAAGCTGGGCCACCTCATTACCTCGCGGGCGATCCCTACGATGATCGTTGCCGTGGCGATCATGAGTGGAGCGTCGGGCGTGAAATCGGCGGTCACCTCGATGCGATCTCCGCGCGGACGAACGCCGATACCGGTCGAGCGCCGATTCGCGGCCAGCAGCATCACCGGCACGGGCAGAATGTGCGCAAGCAGATACGCCAGCTGCTCTACGGTTCTGCTAGGCCCCTGCTCGGTGCGCGGAAGCTCGAATGAGATGTTGTAATGAGTGCTGAATCCCGCCAGCTGAACATCGCGGTCGTGTGCCTGCTCCCACGCGTCCAGCTCCTGGCGCACGAACAGGATCGCTTCCCAGAGGTTTCTCCCCGCACGCGCCGCGCAGCCCCGCTCGATCTCGATCACCGGTGTTGCGACCTCGATGACGCCCGTGTCGAAGTAGACCGCTCCACCGGTGGGCAGGTGATACGACCTGCCTTTCCGGTGCATCATCTTCTCGCGGATGATCCGCTTGGGGTTGCCGAAGATGTCTTCCGGTCGCACCTGCACGCCGTCCATGATCACGGCGAATTCGGCCTCCATGCCGATCGCCGCGAGCTGGATGCGCTCACGAGTCGATGATTTGTTTTCCGGCCCTTTCTTTTTCTTCGGCTGCGTCATTCTCTGATCTTACCCTGAAACACGCGTTCAATTCCAGAATCTTTCGCGAAACATCCATCAATTTTTCACGTCCCGCGGCACCGACAACACGTATCCGAGGTCGAGGTGCAGGTGGTCCTCCGCGTATCCCGTCGGTTGCCCGTAGGGGCGGGTCCAGATACCCGGCAGCGTTTCCCGGGCGATGAGGCTGAAGCGCTCGATCGCACTCCGGTTGTCGAGGTAGGTATCCCCGATCCGATAGATGTTCGCGGCGGTCCCCCAGGCGTGCGGAGTAGCGTTCCGCGAAAAGCGATGCGAGGGCGAGCGATACCCGCCGTTCGCTGAAATGTGCACGAACGTACCAACCGCCTCCCTGAACCTCTCGAGGCACACTGCCAGGAGCGTTACTGCGCACGGAACGTACCGGGGAAAGGTCCTCAGCGGCGGAGCCTCGCGTACGTCCACCTGAATGAACTCCCAGAGCAAAAAGTGGGTGGAAAGCTCCACTTTCATGGCTGAGTCCCACGACGGCACCTCGTAAAAGTAGCGGGGAAGCTGCCTGCTCCTGCCAGTCCCATCCTTCCACTCTTCCCCGGGCCTGAGCGCTTGCCGGTAGTCCGTCGGAAGGGTCAGCCCGTCGACGACCCGGAGCGGAAAACCCGGAACCTCATTCATCCCGCGGTCCCCGGAGGAGGAACTCGTAGATGACATGCGAAATCGTCGCGATCGTGCGCGAGCGCCCGCTCGTCGCCTGATCCCACTCGGAGAGAATCACCAGTGCGTATGGCTTCCGCTTGGGCAGGTAGACCACCCCGGCGTCGTGGGCGACGGTGGAAATCTCCCCCGTCTTGTGGGCGACCCGGGCGCCCTTCGGGAGTCGCGCCGGAATGCCCTGATTGAACTCCTGCCCATGCAGGATGTCCATCATCCGGCGCGAAAGCGCGGGAGAGAAAGCCTTGCCTTCAGCCAGCATGACCAGGACGCGCAGCAGTCCATCAGCGGTGACGCGATTGTTGATCTGATGCTCGAACGCCAGCTCGTCCTCCACTCCGCGCCTGAGCTCCAGACCATCGTCGACGTCCAGCTCGCGGAGCGTTTCGTTGACCGACTCGGGACCGATGACGCCGAGCAGCAGGTTCGTCGCGAGGTTGCTGCTGGTGGTGATCATGTGATACGCTAGCTCGTCGACCCGCATCATCTTGCCGATGGCGTTGTGAACCGCCGAGTTCGCGTCGCGGCCCGACTCGACCCGAAACGGTACTCCTTCGACGACGCTGAGGAACCGATTGCGCACGTGCACGCGGGAGTGCGGCAGCAGGTCGCCGCGGTCGATGGCCGCGAAGACGCCGAGCAGTATCGGAACCTTGATGGTGCTGGCGGCGTGGTACCACCGATCGGCCTCGTAGTGGAGCTCGAACCCGGATTCGGCATCGTGCACCGCAACGGAGATTGCCTTTGCCCCCGCCTCCTTCTCGATCGCCTCGATCTGTGCGCGCAGCACCGACTCGCGCGCCGCGTTCCTCTCCCGCTCCGTTCCCGGCACGGCGAAGCTTAGGAGTATGCTACGCGAGGATCCGCTTTGGCGTAGGCGAGATCGGTGATGAGATTGACGAGCACGAACACCACGCTCAGAAAGAGCACCGACCCCTGGATCGCCGGCAGGTCGCGCCGCGTGATGGCGTTTACGACGTAGCGTCCGATTCCCGGCCAGCTGAAGATCGTCTCGGTCAGAATGCTCCCCGTGAGGTAATAGCCGAAGTCGAGGCCGAGCACCGTGATGATCGGAATGAGCGCGTTACGGAGGGCGTGTCTCACGACGACCACGCGCTCGACCAGGCCCTTCGCTCTCGCCGTTCTCACGTAATCGCTGTTGAGCACGTCGAGCATCGCCGACCTCGTCACGCGCGCCAGAAACGCGATCGAGCGCGAGCCGAGGGCGAACGCGGGAAGTATCAGATACTCGATCCCCCCGTAGCCCGATGGCGGAAGCCAGCGCAGCATCACCGCGAACACCAGGATCAGAATCAATCCGACCCAGTACACGGGAAAGGAAATCCCCAGGTACGCGAGGCCGAGGCCGAGCCGGTCGAACCAGCCTCCCGGGTTACGCGCGCTGATCACGCCGATCGTGATGCCGAGGATCGAAGCGAGCAGCATCGCCGAGCCGGCGAGGATGAGCGTTTTGGGAAAGCGCTCGCGGATGTCCTGAATGATCGGGCGCTGGGTGATGTACGAGTTCCCGAAATCTCCCTTCAGCACGCCGCTGGTGTAATGCGTGAACTGCCTGATCAGCGGCTCGTCGAGCTTCAGCTCCTTGCGCA
>DASTTD010000151.1:0-11577 GCA_035760325.1 Gemmatimonadaceae bacterium | reverse complement strand
GCGCCCCGACTGGCGCCGCGCAACGGACGCTACTCGGTTATCGTGATCGCGATCGGGCTATCGAGATAAATCGGCTTCTCCTGCCGACGCGAATGCAGAAGCCGCAGGAACCAGTTTTCCTCGCGCGGCTGCCCACCGTGCTCCATGATCAACTTCGCGAGCTCGGCGATCTCCTCCGGATCCATCCTGATGCAGCCGTGAGAAGCCGGGGACCCCAGGCTCTCCACCTCACCCGTTCCATGGAGGTAGTAGTCGGGCTCCTTGAAGAAGATCTTCACGACCTTCATCGGATTCCTGGGATCGCCGGGCGCTGTCGCCTTTTTGCCGCGGGCCCAGTCGGATCCCGGCGGGGGACGCCAGCTCGGGTTCCAGATCATCTTTCTTACTTTGAAGGTCCCACGGGGAGTCGGATACCGGGGGGTGCCTACCGCGACCTGAAAGGTCTTGATGGTACTGTCCCCCTTCCTGACGTACAGCATGCGCTCTGACACGCTGGCGCGGAGCGTGAGCGGCGCTTCTCTGGCCGCGATTGGAGCCACAGTCGGGGACTCGCGATTCGCCGGGGCCGCGTTTGCCGGCAGGCCGGTCTGGCCCGCCGCGGACCCATGGAAGAGAAACAATGGGGCGGTCGCAAGAAGCCGGATCCTGAGGGATATATGCATCTATTCGTTGAGATCTGCTTGATTGATGGTTACAGAGAATACACTCGCTTACAGATCACGTTCCGCGCGCACTGGAACCGCGTTTGTCACTCGAGAAGCCACGAAACTGCCTCAGCAGCGACGTCGGGAGGCACCTGGTGTCCTCCCGGGAACTCCCGGTAGCTGACGCGGCAACCGCTTCGCTGGAGGCGCGCGACGATGCGGTGGCAGCGCGCGGCGGGAAGTACCACATCGGACCTTCCGTGGGCGACGAACACGTTCTGGCCGGGCGACGCTGAGGGGATAGTCACGAACCCTGGCGAGAATGCGATCACGTGGGTGAACAAATCGGCGTTTCGCAGTCCGAGCGACAGCGCATACGACGCGCCGTCTGAAAAGCCCTCAATGGCAATCCGTTTCGGATCGGTCATGCAAAGCTCGAACGCCCGTCCCAGTGCATGGTCGATAAAGTCGACGTCAGCGCCGAATCCGCCATCCATCAGATCCCACTCTCCGCCTCGCGCTTCGGGCGCGACGAGGACAAATCCGTGTATATCTGCATGGCGGCGAAATGGCTGAACGGCATCGTGCGCATTCGCTCCGGCGCCATGCAGCATCAGAACGACCGGAGCCGGTCGCGTTGAATCGTGGGTCTCCGGCACATAGATCACGCCGTCCCGTTTCTTCGCCAGGCCGAGCGGATGCAGCCCCGAGGTCGTGCCCGAGACTTTCAGACAAGGCCGGGCGGTGATTACCCCGTTCTCGCTTTTTCTCGCCCGTCTCGCTGGCCGTGTCGGCTTGGCGCTCAAGTGAACCTCCTGTCCTCCCTGATGCCGGATGCGTACCACCACGCCGCAAAACTCCGCTCGCATTGCTCCGCACCCTTCCCGGAGTAGGTTTATCGTCGTGGGCGATGATCGTTTATAGGAGACTCAGGATGACGACGAGCAAGGAAACCGACTGGATGAATCACCCGCGCCTGCGGAAGCTCGTGACGGCCGTAAACGAGCTGACGCTGGCCGAGCGCCTGACGCTCGTCAAAGGACTGGTGCCGGCAATCGCCGACGAGCTGTCGGACACCGAGTACGAGAAATTCGTGGCTTCGATCCGACTGAAAGGCGAGCGCTTCCAGGAAGCGCAGGCTCACCCCGGAGAGGGAAGGGCGGAGCGCAAGATTCCCGGCGAGAGAGATGTCGAGGGACGGTGAGGCGGTGGGTTGCCGGGCTCGGGAGTGAATCTCACCTGGCTGCTCGGAATCATCATCGGCGCCGCGCTGGTGTTCGCGCTCTACGCCGGTAACACCCGTCGGAAGCGCTGAGCTAAATACCGAGTGCCAGCTGAACGGGCGCGTAAGCAGCCGGGGCGCTGCTGCCGGCCGTGAAGGGGCCGACGACGCGATCCTGCGATGCAGCCGTCAGCCGTCCCCTGAACCGCGCGCGCCTGAGCGAATCGCCCACGGTGTTGAGCGCTGTCCGCGGCTCGTTGCACGTTTCGCTCAGATGAGCGAGAACGATGTTGTTGAGGCCGGAGTGAATGCACCGGCTGGCCGTCTGCGCCGCAACACGATTGCTCAAGTGTCCGAACTTCCCGCCGATCCGGGTCTGAACCGACATCGGATAGGGCCCTGCGCGCAGCATTCCCTCGTCGTGGTTTGCCTCCAGCACGAGCACGTCGAGGCGATCCATCGCGCGCTGCAAGCTCTCGCTGACGTACCCGAGATCATAGATAATCCCCGCCCGCGCGCCGTCGGAAAGGCAGGTGACGATGACGCCGATGGGCTCGTTCGCATCGTGTGCCACGGGAAAGGTCTCGAGGCGGAAGTCGCCGATTTCGACGGTGCTCCTGCGCGGGGTCAGGATCATGTCGAGCCCGGACCATTCCGGGCACATCATCCTCGTTCCGGCGGTAGACACGATCGTCCACCCCCACTTCTGCGCCGCGGCGGCGGCTCCCTTCGCGTGATCGGTGTGCTCGTGGGTGACCACGACAGCCTCGATGGATTCCGGTGCTACCCGCGCCGCGGCAAGCCGCTGCTTCAGCACGCGGGGAGCGAATCCCGCATCCACCAGAATGCGCGAGCCCGCCGTCTCGACGAGAACGGCGTTTCCACCGCTTCCACTTCCAAGCACCCACAGGTTCATCAAACGCTCCAGCGACTACGGTGCGCTTCACTCAGCTGCATCCGCGCATTCTTTCCCAGCTTCACATGCCGCCGCTCCATCGCGCGCTCGGCTACCTCCAGAAATCTAGTCAGGTCGAAGGTGTCGTACGGCTCGCAATCACCCCACGCAAACGGTGGAACGGCCTTGGGCGGCATCGTCCCGCCAAAGACGTTGGCGCCCGAGCCGAGAACGGTCCCGGTGCTCAGCATGGTTCCGATTCCGGTCTTCGCATGATCGCCGAAGAATGTGCCGACAAACTGCTGACCGGTGTTGCGCAAGCCGGCAGGGGTCCATAGCTGAACCGAGCCGTAGGTGTTCTTGAGATTGCTCGTCGTCGTGAGCGCTCCAAGGTTCACCCAGCGGCCGAGGTACGAATGTCCGACGAAGCCCGCATGCCCCTTGTTGGAATGACCCACGAGGATGGTGTTGCTCACCTCACCGCGCACCTTGCAGACGTCGCCGATGGAAGAACCGGCAACCCGGTCGCCGAGTATCTGGGACTGGCTCCCGACATAGAGCGGTCCCACCAGGTGGGAAAACGGAGAGACGACCGCGCCTCGGCGTACGAGTATCGGGCCCGACGAGACATCGAATACGACGTTCGGCCCGATCTCGGCGCCTTCCTCGACGAATACCTCTCCCTTGCCATAGACCGTCAAGTCGGGCGCCGCTATCGTCAGGCTCTTTGCGCGTCGCGGGATGTCTTCCGCCAGCTGGGTGCCGAGAGTGGCGATGAAGTCCCACACGTCGCTCATCCAGCGGCCGGCGACTCTCCGTCCTCCCAGGCTCGTCTGAATGGTGCCGAGGTCGAGACTTCCGTCGGCGAACTTCGAGGCAGGGACTGATCTGGCGAGGCGGACGGCGCACGCGAGCCCGTCGCACATCAGCAGGTCGAACGGATCGAGCCTGGCGTCGAGCGAAATGATGCAGCGGCTATTCACCACCACCGAACCGGCGGGAATCTCGGCATTCTCCGCGAGCGCCGCTGGAGCGTCGCCTTCCTCGAAGTGCGCCAGATGCGGGGCACCGATGAACCCTTTGCTTTGCAGCCCGGTCGCGCTCTCCCACCTTCTCCTTACGAGCGATGTTCCGGCGCGCATCTCCGAGCACGGCCTCGTCAGCGCGAACGGCTCGAACTGCCGTGCGCGCGAGTCGTCGTAGAAGTAGAGGCCGGTCATGTCGGGGAGCGCACGGATTGGGGCAGTGACTCGAGCAAGCCCTTGAGATCGGTCGCTTTTTCCGTAGTCGTTACGAGCGTGAGCCCGTCACGCGACACGACGACGAGGTTATCCACGCCGTACACGACTACGGTGCCTGCCTCGGCGTGGACCACGTTGTCGGTTCCGTCACGCACGTAGACATCTCCGTTCGTCACGTTTCCAGAGTCATCCTGAGGGCGAACGCGTCGCAGCGCTGCCCACGTGCCGATGTCGTCCCAGCCGAATTTTCCCGGCACGACGGTGACGCGCGCGCTGCGCTCGAGCACCGCGACGTCGACGGAGACCGCGGTGTCCAGCGAGCCGAAGAACGTCGCGGCGTCGCGGCCGGCGCTCCCCGCGAAGGCTCTGGAAAGTTCCTTCGCGTGTGTCCGTGCTTCAGCCAGAAAAGTCTCCACTCTCCACACGAAGATCCCCGAGTTCCAGAGGAATCCCTCCTCCGCCATCCGCGCCGCTGCCACGCGATCCGGCTTTTCCACGAATCGCTTCACTTTCGCTGGCTCCCCCGATTTTCCCGGAACTGGCTGAATGTAGCCGAAACCGGGGTCGGGACGTGTGGGGACAATTCCAACCGTCACCAGCGTTTCCGTCTCGACAGCGACTTCTTCGGCGCGAACGAGCGTCGCCCGGAACCTGTCTTCGTCTTCGATGGACCAGTCGGCGTGAATGCAGATCATCGTTGCCGCGGGTCCGTCACGCCGCTCGATTTCGAGCGCGGCCCACGCGAGAGCCGCTGCTGTCCCGGCCGGCTTCGGCTCGACCACAAAATTTTCTTTCGGAAGCTCGGGGAGGAGCGCGGCCAGTGCCTGGTCCAGGCCGGCGTTCGTAAGGACGAGAATGTTCTTCGGGTCGACGATCGGCGTCAGCCGGTCGAACGAATCGCGGAGCAGTGGTCTGTCAGTGACGAGGGGAAGAAGCTGTTTCGGGCGTGCGGGAGTGCTGAGTGGCCAGAAGCGGGAGCCTACCCCGCCTGCAAGGACGACGGCCCAGCGGCTCACTCGCCGCTGGTCCCTGCTTCGTCGGGCGACCCGGTCAGTTTTGCGACGAGGGCGTACAGCTTCTTCGGGCTGAACGGCTTGGTGATGAACTGCGTAGCGCCGAGAGCCAGCGCATCGCGCTCGTGCTTCGCGTCTCCCCCCGCCGTGAGGATGATGCAGGGAAGGGACGTGAACTTTTCCTGCTCCCTGATGCGCCGCAGCACGTCGAGTCCGCTCAGTCGCGGCATCATCAGGTCGAGGACCACGAGGTCGAGGTGCTCGTCGCCCATCACGAAATCGAGCGCTTCCTGGCCATCGTACGCCAGGCTCACGCGAAACGGGCCCTGCTCCAGCTTCATCTTGATGATGCGGCCGATGTGGGGCTCGTCGTCCGCGACGAGGACGTGGAAGGTTCGCGTCGTTGATTCGCTCATATGTCCTAGATCAGAGATGCAATGTTGCCGCGGTATCGTCGCACATCGAACAATAGTCCACCAAGGTCGGCGGATGGCTTGAGCAGCAGGAGAAGCAGAGTCTCGTCGGCGAGCGCGGCGACGATCGCGTATCCTTTTTCATTCTCGATGATGGCCGTAGCGATTGCGCCGTGCATCGCTGCCTTGCCCAGCGCTTCGGCCTCGGTGACCATTGCCGGCACCCTGGCGGCCAGGACCTCGTTATTGAGACCGGGCGCGGCGAAGCCTTCGATCAGAAGACCATCCCTTCCCAGCACCAGAACTGCGTCCACGCCTGGACGTTGGCGAAGCGCGGCCGTGAAATCTCGAATGTTGGGCATTATGGCGGGCGAGGTTGCGAAGCTAGAAAGCGCTAAGGGTCAAGTCAAGCACGACAATCGCTTGAAGTGTCTTAAGTTACGCGGTATTGTTGAGAGGCAACTCCTCCCGTCGTCAATCTGCCTAATATCGCATGAAACTTTGCCTCGCATTGCTCGCGATGCTGTCCACCGTTGCCGGTCTCGGCGCCTGCCGTGACCCGCTCGAGCTCAAGGCGACCGAGGAGGTGTTCACGGCTACCCTCACGGTCTACGCGCTGAGCGGCACTCCGCCCGGCTACCCCAACGCGCTGTCGCTGCCCGCGCGCCAGGTTGTCACCGTCAGCGGGTTCGGGGGCTTCGACATCGCCTTCGACCTCGATGACGCGGACAGAGTCCTGATCCATCCCGCGCGACGGGTGGTCACGTTCGGACAGCTGGTGCCTCAGGTTGGGCTCCAGATCGTACCGGGACCCTTCGACAGTGTGACCGCCGCGCCGATATCGGGATACAAGGTCGACTCGACCGTCGTCGCGTCCGCGGGAGATGTGATAGTGCTCGAGGCCGCACATAACGGTGATGGGGACCTCTGCACGTTCGCGCTTTCGCCGAACCTTTACGCGAAGATATCGATCGACACGATCTTCGTCGCGACCAGAACCATCAAGTTCCGCCTCGGATACGATCCGAACTGCGGCTTCCGTTCCTTCGCGCCTGGTATTCCCACGGACTGAGTAGTGCACGACCTGAAGCTGGTGCGCGAGCACGTCGACGCGCTGCGCGAGGGCATGCGCCGGCGCGGAGCGCTGACGGCTCTGGCTCCGGCAATCGATCGGGCGATGGAGCTGGACCGGACGCGCCGCGAGACCATCCAGGCAGTCGAGGAGCGCAAGGCGGCGCGGAACGCCGTCACCCAGCAGGTCGGCGAGCGCAAGCGCGCTGGAAAGGATGCGGGCGATCTCCAGCAGCAATCACGCGACCTGGGCGACCAGATCGCCGTGCTCGATCGCGAGCTGGCCGAGATGGAGGATGAGCTCGCGCGGATTCTGCTCGAAGTACCGAACATTCCGCTGGAGTCCGTTCCGGAAGGCGCGGAAGAAAGCAACGCCACCGTTCGGAGCTGGGGCACCCCGCGGGATCAGGCGGGTGTCCAGCCGCATTGGGAAATCGGCGAGGCGCTGGGGCTCATCGATTTTCAGCGGGGTGCCAAGATCAGCGGCACCGGATTCATTGTTTTTCGAAAGGCCGGGGCGCGCCTCGTCCGCTCGCTCATGAACCTGATGCTCGACACCCACACCCGCGACCACGGCTACGAGGAAACCTGGGTGCCGGTCGTCGTAAATCGGGAAAGTATGACCGGTACCGCGCAGCTGCCGAAGTTCGAGGAGGACATGTACGCACTGCGGGACGAGGACGCCTTCCTCATTCCTACCGCCGAGGTACCGCTCACGAATCTCTATCGGAACGAGGTGGTTGCCGAATCCGATTTGCCAATGAGCTTCGCCGCGTATTCCCCGTGCTTTCGCCGCGAAGCTGGCGCCGCGGGCAAGGACACCCGCGGATTGCTGCGGGTCCACGAGTTCGACAAGGTGGAGCTCGTGAGGTACGTGACTCCGGAACGGTCACCCGACGAACTGGAGCTCCTCACCGCTCACGCCGAGAGGATTCTGATGCTGCTCGAGCTGCCGTACAGAGTGGTGCGGCTCGCGGCGGGAGATACGGGATTCGCGAGCGCCCACACCTACGACCTCGAGGTATTCGCACCCGGAGTGGGGAAGTGGCTGGAGGTATCGTCCTGCAGCTCCTTCACCGATTTTCAGGCGAGGCGCGCGAACATTCGCTACAAGCCGGCGGGTGGGGGCAAGCCGCGCTTCGTGCATACCCTGAACGGTTCGGGGCTGGCCTTTTCGCGAGTAATCGCCGCGCTGCTGGAGCAGCACCAGCAACCGGATGGCAGCGTTACGGTCCCCCTTGCGCTTCGCGCATATCTCGGCGCTGAGCGCCTGAGCTAGGCATGCGCCGGCTCGCTCCGGTGACACTGGTGACGATCGGGCTGCTCGCGCTGCTCGGGTGGTACGTCGTGTACACCCGGGGCGTGGTGAGAGAGCTTCGACAGGAAGCGTCGCGGGTCGGATTGATGTACGCACGCGTCTATCACGGGCTCAACGATCCGAGCGAGGACGCGGCCAATACCGCTCTGTTCGATCTCTCCAACCATATTCGGGAATCCGGCGTTCCAATCATCGTCACCGACGCCGAAGGTAATCCGACCGCGCAGGCAAATCTTCCCTTCGGGCCGTCTCCGACTCCGCAGCAGACGCGCTCGTACATCCCCGAGCTCGACCGGCAGAACGCGCCCGTCGTCGAGCCCGGAGTTGGAACGGTGCACTATGGCAACACGCCGCTCGTCCGCGGGCTGATTCTCATCCCGCTGCTGCAGTCGATTCTCATCGGAATGATTCTGTTCGCCGGCGCCTACGCTCTCAGAACCAGGGGACGGGCTGACAGAGAGCAGATCTGGGCGGGAATGGCGCGCGAGTCGGCGCACCAGCTGGGCACCCCGTTATCCAGCATCAGCGGCTGGATCGAGCTGCTGCGCGAATCGGAGCCGGAGCCGATGACGGCCGCGGCGCTCGACCACATGGATGCGGACCTCGAGCGCCTGAAGCGGGTCGCGCACCGCTTCGAGCGTATCGGACGTCCTCCGCGGCGGGATCCGGTCAACCTCGGTGAGCTCGTCGATCGTGTCGCCGCGTATTTCCGGGCCCGGGTGCCGACTCTCGCCCAGCGCGTCACCGTGTCGTCGTCACACAAGGAAGACCTCGTCATCCAGGGGGACGAAGTGCTGCTCGAGTGGGCGCTCGAGTCGCTCGCCAAGAATGCGATCGACGCGCTCGCCGGCCGGGACGGCAAGGTCGAGATCTCCGCCGAGGCGCTTCCGGAGGGGCGGGTGCGCGTTCGCGTTTCTGACGACGGGCCGGGCGTGCCGCGCGAGATCAGGAATCAGATCTTCGAGCCCGGTTTTTCCACCAAGGAAAAAGGATGGGGGATCGGATTGTCTCTCGCCCGGCGGATCGTGCGGGACAGTCACGGCGGAGAGCTCCTGCTCGTGCAAACGGATCGCGGCGCGACGTTCGATATGGTTCTCGGCTAGTGCCTCCACTGACGTCCGGGCGGAGGTGAAGCGCAGAGCGATATGCGTCAAGCGGTGAGCGGACGTCGTGTTCAGTTGCAGTTCTCGACCTCTCCCTATGAACCTCCCACGCGGATCAAGTATCTTGAACGGATGCCCGATACCGCGAACCTGCTGGCGCCAGCTCCCACCGAGCCTCTCGCGGGATTGAATCCCGCTCAGCGGGAAGCGGTCCTCCACTTCGAGGGGCCAATGCTCGTCCTCGCTGGAGCGGGCTCCGGAAAGACCCGGGTTCTGACGGCGAGAATAGCGCGTCTCATCGAGCATCATGGCGTCGATCCGTCGCGCATTCTGTCGGTCACCTTCACCAACAAGGCCGCCGGTGAGATGCGCGAGCGCATCGCCCGCCTGCTCGGGGAAGATCCAAAGGGGATGTGGAGCGGGACCTTCCACGCCATCGGCGCGCGGATTCTGCGCACCGCGGCGCGACAGGTGGGGCGCACACCGAGCTTCACCATCTACGACGAGGATGATTTTCTCGGGCTCGTGAAGCGAATAATGGAGCGCGAACGGATATCCCCGAAGCAGTGGAGCCCGAAGGTGATCTCCTCGCTCATCTCCGACGCCAAGAACTCGCTGGTGAGCGCGGAGGAGTACACCAATCTCGCGATGGATCCTGTCTCCCGCGCCGCCGCCAGCGTATTCAGGCAGCTCGAGCCGGCCCTTCGCTCGGCAAACGCGGTGAGCTTCGACGATCTGCTGGTGCTGCCGGTGGAGATCTTCCGCAGCGATGAGCGGACGCTCGCCCGGTACCGCGACCGCTTCCAGTTCATTCTCGTGGACGAGTACCAGGACACCAACCGTGCACAGTTTCAGTTCATCAAGCTCCTCGGCAGCGGACACGGAAACGTCGTCGTGGTGGGAGACGACGATCAGTCGATCTACGGCTGGCGCGGGGCTGACATCAGAAACATTCTGGACTTCGAGAAGGAGTTCACCCCCGCGAAGCTGGTGCGGCTGGAAGAGAACTACCGGTCGACTCCCGACATCCTCGAAGTGGCCAACGCCGCGATCACGCAGAACGTCGGCCGGAAAGGGAAGACGCTTAGACCGACGCGCCAGTCGGGAGAGCGCGTTACGGTCGTCGCCGCGCTTGACGAGCGCGACGAAGCCGAGTGGGTGCTGGAGGAGATAAAGACCCGCCGCAATCAGGAAAATCGCGGTCTCGCCGACTTCGCCGTTCTGTATCGTACGAACGCACAGAGTCGCCCTCTGGAAGATGCGCTGCGTCGGGAAGCCGTTCCATACCGGCTCGTCGGGTCGGTCAGATTCTATGATCGCCGCGAGATTCGCGACCTGATGGCGTACCTCAAGCTGATCGCGAATCCCGCCGATTCCGAAGCCTTCCGACGCGCAGTCTCGGTTCCGAAACGCGGCATCGGTGACACGACGCTCGACGCGCTCGCTGCACGGGCACGCGAGCTGGATCTGCCGCTCTACGAGGCCGCGCTGAGCGACGACGCCGTCGGGTCGCTGCGCCCGGCTGCCCGCAAAACGCTGGCCGATTTCATCGCGCTCATCGGGCGTCTGCGCGAGCGGGCGAAGGACACCAGCGTCGACGTTCTGATTCAGGATCTCGTTGCAGAGATCAAATACGTTGACTACCTGCAGGCGGAGGGTCCCGAGTCGGCGAGAGACCGGATCGAAAACGTCAGCGCGCTGATCGATGGCGCGGCGGAGACCGTCATCGACGACGGAGGCGAGGTCGGCCTCACTCCCCTCGACCATTTTCTCCAGCGAGCCATGCTCGTTGCCGGCGCCGATGCGCTGGATCCGACCGCTGACGCCGTGACGCTGATGACCTTGCACAATGCCAAGGGGCTCGAGTACCCGGTCGTGTTTCTGACCGGCCTCGAGGATGGATTGTTTCCACTGTCGCAGGCCATCGACCATCCGCCCAAGCTCGAGGAGGAGCGGCGCCTGTTCTATGTCGGCGTCACGCGAGCCGAGGAAAAGCTCTACCTCTCGTTCACCGAGATGCGGCGCCGGAACGGGGAGCTGCTGCCCGGAATCAAATCGCGATTTCTGACCGAGATCGCCGGCGCGAGCATCGAGGAGACGAAAACGCTTCGCGTGAAGACCATGGGACGGGGGACTTCAACCCGGACCGCATCGTTTGGCTCCGGCGCCTATCCGGCCCGACGCCAGCACGAGGTCCCATCGTGGCGGAAAACCGCGGTGATGGAGGCGGACATCTCGCAGGACGAGCCGCGGTATGTCAAGGGTGAGAGAGTGAAGCACAAGCTCTTCGGTGACGGATCCATCGCCGAGCTTTCGGGAGTCGGCCGCGAAGTCAAAGCGGTCATCGATTTCGATGATGAGACCGTCGGGCGCAAGACCATCAAGCTCGCCTACACGACCCTCGAGCGCGGACAGGAATAGTGGCGGTTACAAGAGCGGATGTCCTCCACATCGCGCAGCTGGCGCGGCTCGGTATCGACGGCGCCCGCGCCGACGAGCTCACCAGAGAGCTGAGCGCGATTCTCGCGCACATGGAAGTCCTCTCGCAGGTCGATACGGCGAGCGTGACGCCGACCACCGGGGTGGGAGCCGGCGGCACTCCTCTCAGACCCGATACCGGGGTCCCTCCGGACATTTCGGGGACCGTTGAATCCTTC
>DASTTD010000150.1:0-6708 GCA_035760325.1 Gemmatimonadaceae bacterium | reverse complement strand
TCCAGCTCCGCGATCGCGGTCAGCGAGTTGTCCTTGAACCGGCGCGCATTCATCGAGAAGGAATTCGAGAGCACGTCGCGCTTGTTGAACGCGTATTCGGCGGTGGTGGTGAGATTGTGGCCGCCGAACCCAACCCGGCCGGCGATGTCCTGCTCGGTGAAGGAAAGGGGCGGGCCTGCCGGATCGTATCTCTCGCGATCGTTCAATCCGGTGAGACCGCGGTCGTCGGTGATGTAGCCGTAACTGCCGAACAGCGTGATCGGTCCCTTGTTGTAGCCGAGGTTGCCCGACCCGTTGTAGCGCTCGGAGTTGGCCATGCCGAGAGTGAGACCGCCGCTTACTCCGAGATCGGTGTTCTGCTTGAGCACGACGTTGATGATGCCGGCCATTCCCTCCGGGTCCTGCTTGGCGGAGGGATTTGGGACGACCTCGACACGCTCGACAATGCTGGCGGGGAGCTGCTTCAGGTATGCGCCGAGCTGCTGCCCGCGCATCGGAGTGGCGCGGCCGTTGATCTGCACGACGACGTTCTGGTTGCCGCGAAGACTGACCTGGCCATCGCCGTCGACTTCGACCGATGGGGTCGCGGCGAGAACATCACTGGCATTTGCGGCGGCGGGAGCAACGTCCTTCGCCTTGTAGCTGTTCCGGTCCGGCTCGATCGTAACGGTTGGTGTGGTGCCCTCGACCTCGACGGTCTGAAGCGAGACCGCGAAACGCGCCAGCTTGATCGGGCCTACGGTCGCCGTCAGCGCCGCCGGCGTGATCGTAAACTCCTCGGTGTTCCTGGGGCTGAAGCCGATGCCCGACACGCGGAGGTAGTAGGTGCCGGGGCGGAGTCCCTGGACCTTGAACTTTCCATCCTCGCCACCCATGACGCCGGTGACCATCGTTGAATCCTTCTTGTTGCGGACCGCGACGGCGGCGCGAGCCACCGGAGCGGAATTGTCTTCGGCGACGATGGTGCCCTGAACTTCACCTGGAGCAACGGGCGGCTGCTGGCCGGCCGGAGGACCACCAGGTCCCTGCGCCTGGGCGGATGCGACGACTCCAGTCAGCAACAAACTGAGAATGCCGGGAATGGTTTTCATGACGGTCTCTTATTAATGGAATGTCTGCGGCTCGGTGCGGTAAAGCGGGCACCCTTGTGGGGTCGTACGAATGGATTTGCCAACAGGTTTCAGCAGCCTTCCCGGCAGTTAGACACCGGGTCGTCCCGGAACCGTTTGTTCACCGGGGGTTCTCGCTCAAAGCGGGATTTTGTCGCTCGTTCGCCTGAAGGGATAGGCGGTTTCCAGTCGGTGCTCGAGAATCTCGTTCGGCTTATTCGGACCCTCCGCATAGTGCCAGTCGATGTCGATGATCTCGCCTGATCTCCACATGGCGACGCTCACGTGTTTTTCCAGACCAAGCTCATACTTGGACGCCTCAGCCAGGCTTTCCAGGGTCGCCCGCGCACGCAGCCGGAACTCGGCACTCCCTGGAAGGACCAGAAACCCGCACCGGGTCGCCACCGACGTTACCCGATAGGGAAGCTCGAAGCGGTCGGCGCGCACGGCCTCGAGACACAGACGCAGGTGATTTCTGAGCTCGCGCAGCCCCGTCCGTCCGAGCCGGCCGACTTCGGCCAGAATCGGCTGATAGACTTCTTCGACGCTCTCTTCGTCACGCTTCCCCATCTGCGCGCCCAGATTGTCCATCACGTAGGAGAAAACCCAGGCGCCGGGGTCACCGCGGAAAGACCGGCCCGCTATCTCGTATCTGGCGTCCGGGGGCGCGTCGAGCTCTTGGAAGAGGTACTGCCCCAGCAGTGCGGCTTCGCTGACCGTGGCGGGCACGGGCTCTCGCCTGCTGAGGATCTCCTGCCTGAACGTCAGGTAATCACTCAGCTCGGCCGGCGTTACCAGGTGCTCGCAGATCCCGAAGTAGTCGCTGTCGCGGATGATGTGGACGAAGCCGGCGATGCGGGTCTTCCTGAACCGCGGCGGAACGAACCCGCTGGCGCCGGCTGACCTGTACAGTATCACCCCGACCTGGTCGGAAAGCGCCTCCGCGGAGTACGACACGCGAAATCCGCGGGAGTTGACGAGAGAGATCCCCGCGTAAGAGCGCAGCAGGTCGCGCGTGTTCCTGATCTGTTCGATGGCCTGCGGCAGAACATCACTGTTGAACCAGCTCTCCAGATCAGCGGCCTTCGCCTTCACCGCCTCTCCCTCGCTCAGCTGAAGGATCAGGCCGATACCGTCGAGGAGGATCACGCGGTCGGCCAGAGGGAGCGCCGGGGTGGTGCGGACCGGAAGCTGCGCCGACGAAAAAGAGAACGTCCGGGTGAAGGCGTTCGCGCTCAGGTGTGCGGTGATGTCGTCCAGAAACCGCGTTGAGGCCATTCCAATGGCTGCCCGAGGCCCGAGCCACTGCGGCCGTCAGTGCCGGAGCGCACCTCGCTTCCGTTCCGACGGCCACACCTGGTCGAGATTCTCGTTGTAGAGCATTCCCCCTTTCATCACCATGCCGATCTTCTCGGAGTTCCGGATGTTCTCCAGCGGATTGGCGTCGAGTATCACGAGATCGGCGAGCTTGCCCGTCTCGATCGACCCGATCTGCGACCCGAGGCCGAGATACTCCGCGCCCCACAACGTCGCGGCTCTCAGAGCCTGGTGCGGTGTGAGGCCGCCCTGCTGCAGCATCCAGAGCTCCCAGTGCACGCCCAGCCCCTGAAGCTGCCCGTGCGCGCCGAGCTGAACCCGACCGCCCGCATCGACGATGCGCCTGGCGGCCTTCGCGATCTCGAAGTGATAGTACTCCTCTTCCGGGACCAGCATGCGCCGCCGCGCGCGCGCGTCGACCGCCGCGCGTGGCGTGAAGCGCAGCAGCCGCTCGTTTCGGAAAACGTCGGACACCTGATACCAGTAGTTCTCACCGAAGATGCCGCCGTAGGAGACGATCAGCGTGGGCGTGTAACCCGTTCCGCTCTGCGCCATCAGCTTCACGAAATCGTCGCGCAGCTCGGCGACCGGAAGCGAGTGCTCGATACCTGTGTGTCCGTCGATCAGCATCGATCCGTTCATGGCCAGCGTTGACCCGCCCTCGGGATACACGTGCATTCGCTCCTCGCGCGCCGCCTGGATGATCCACTGGCGCGAGTCGCGGCGGAGCTGGTTGTAGCTCTTCACGCTGAAGCCGCCAAGCGCCTTGATGCGCTTCAGGTGCCCGCGGGCTTCCTCGATGTTGTTGATGAAGGCGCGCTCGGTGTTGCGGGCGCCGTACAGAACGAAGCCGGTGGAGAGAATGCGCGGGCCCAGTATGTTGCCGGCGTCGACGAGCTCCTTGTTGCTGAAGACGAGATGCGTCGACGCGCTCGGGTCATGGGTGGTCGTCACACCGTACGCGAGGTTGGCGTAGTACTCGCTTGGCCGCTCGGGGTTGATGTCCAGCGCGATGTATCCCATGTGCGCGTGAACGTCGATCAGGCCGGGAATGATCGTTTTCCCGGTCACGTCGACGGTGCGCGCTCCGGCTGGTATCGCTACCTGACCCGATGGACCTACCGCGCGAACGCGGTCGTTCTCGATGACGACCGTTCCGTTCTCGATGACCTCATCGCCTTTCATCGTGACGATCCGCGCGCCGGTCAGGGCCACGACGCCGCGCGGCACGAGCCGCGGGACGGACAGATTCACCTGGAACTCGTCGCCCTTCACGACTGCGTTCGGCTTGGCGCGCGCGGCGGCGCCGGTATCGGCCCGCGCCTTCGCGATGCTATCGGCGACCTTAGCCGAATCAGGCTTCGCGATCTCCGCGCGGCGCTCCTCGGCGAAGATCGAATCGAGGCTCTGTCGATAGACGGTCGGTCCCAGGCTCCAGGTGACCGCACGCGAGCCGCTGGTCCACGCAATCCAGTCGCCGCCCCAGCGACTCAGCTGCTTCACGGGCGTGGGCGAGCTCTTCGATGTGATCGCCACCGGCTTGTCGCTCACCATCGGCAGCGGAGCTACGTACATGTTGTGCAGCTCCTTGAACGCCAGGTAGCGTCCATCAGGGCTGGCGACCATCTCGTCGGCGACATCGTTGCGCGCGACCTGCCGCTCATCGGTGCCATCGAGCCTGATGCTGGTCAGGAACGTCGTGTCTCCCTTCGTCGCCTGGAACAGAACACGCGAGCCATCGCTGCTCCAAGTCAACCTCGGCATCCTGCGGTTCGCGCCGCGGTTGGCGGTGGTGGTGATGTCCATTACCTCGCCTCCTTCCGCGCTCACCCACCTGAGTCTCAGGTACAGCTCGCCGCTCAGATCCGATCCACGGTTCGCTACATCGCTGCCCTCTACGAAAGCGATGCGCCGTCCGTCCGGGCTCCACGCCGGGTTCGCGTACTGATCCGCTCGCGTGGTGAGACGCGTCGGCGTCGCCGGACTGCCGCGGAAGGGAACCTTCCAGACCGCCCCGCCCAGGCTGTCGCTCCAGGTGGTGAAGGCGATCCAGCGGCCGTCAGCGGAAAATGCCGGCGCGTACTCGAGTCGCTCTCCCTGTGTGACTCTTCGCGGCTGGCCGTTGGGCAGCGACATGCTCCAGATGCGTCCGACGGCCTGGAACAGCAGAGTCTTCCCATCGGGGGAGATCGTCGGCCAGCGGATCACGCGCGCGCGGAAGGTGTCGCCGGTCTCGAGCGCCTGCGGAAACTTGACGGTCCGCGACATCGGCACCTGAACGCGCGCCGTGAACGGAATGTCGGCGGCTCTTCCGCTTGCCACATCGAGCGAGTGGATCTTTCCACCGTAGGCGATCACGATCCGCTTCGAGTCGGGAGTCCAGTCGAAGCCGGGGAACGCGCCGTGAAGAGTCCACCCCTCCATCTGATCGTGGTCGAGTCCATCGAAGAGCACGCGCTCGGTGCCCGCATCGAGATCGCGCAGCACCAGCGCGGTCTTCAGCCCGATGCGGCGCACGAACGCCAGCCATTTTCCGTCCGGCGACGGCGTCGGCCGCACGGCGCCGCCTTCACCTCGCGTGACGGGTGCGATGGCGCCGGTCTGGCGGTCGTAGCGCGAGATCTGAAAGATCCCGGCGTGGACGTTCCTGTTGTACTCGAACGCACCCGCCTGGTCGTAGTAGACGTAGCGTCCGTCGTGCGAGAACGCCGGCTCGTTCTTGTCGCTCGTGAATCCCTGCCGGGTGACGAGGGTCGCTCCCTTGCCGCCGAGTACGTGATACAGCCAGATCTCGCCGCCGCCGAGCGAGCGCGTATCGGTCACGTGCCGCTTGACGACGATGTAGTCGCCGTCCGGACTCCAGCCGGGATTGGTGGGCAGCGTCTCCTTTTCTTTCGTGATCGCGCGCGCGTTCGCTCCGTTAGGGGCGATCGCCCAGATGTTGTCCGCGCCATCCCGGTCGCTGACGAACGCGATGGCATTGCCACTCGGGCTCCAGCGCGGGAGGTGATCCCACGCCGCGCCGCTCGTCAGCCTCTCGGCGTTGCCGCCCTGAATCGGCACCCGGTAGATGTCCCCGAGCAGATCGAAGGCCACCCAGCGCCCATCGGGGCTGACGTCGACGCTCATCCAGGTCCCGTCGCTGGCCTCGAGATCGAGCGTGCGGTCGAAGCCGAGGCTTTTGTTGACGTCCCACTTGTCCGCTGAGGCGGCGGGCTGCTGGCCTGACAGCGCAGCGCCGGGCATCGTCAGTGACAGCGCCGCGAGGATACCAATGGCTTTCCGCATTATTTACCGGTGGTCTCGTAAAAGTCGTGAATGCACTGGGAGATAAGGTCGTCGTACCACATCTCGCGCGCGCCGACTCCTTCGGCGTCGGCGACATACGATCTCCAGGTGCGCTTGAGGAGTTTGAGGACGCCTTCGGGAGGCACTCCCCGATCGTGCGCGGTCGTGCAAAGGACCGTCAGGGTGTGCTGGACGGCCGGCGGCACTCCCGGCGCGTAGCTGTCACCGGCGGCGAGAAGGGATTTCACGAGGTCGCGGGACAAATCCGCGAGCGCCGGATCCACCGGTGGAGTTTTTGCATCCCGCTCATGCCTGGCGCGCATCGTCTCAGCTCCCCGTCACGATTTTGTAGATGCCCGGCCCCGGAATAATGTAGACTTCCCAGGCGTAATCGGCATTACTCCGGCAGCGATGGCTGCGCGATCCGGGACGGTATATTTCCGCGACGCTAAATCTCCTTCACGGACCGCGCCACGCCAATGTCCCGAGCCACCGAACGTCCTCACCGCGACCTTCTCCAGATCCCGGATTTCTCGGCGGGAGAGATCGAAAAGCTGTTCGCGCTCGCCGACGCGATGCGTAGCGGAAAGTACGACCGGAAGCCGCTCGCCGGGAAATCACTGGCCATGATCTTCATGAAGTCCTCGACGCGCACGCGGGTGTCGTTCGAGGTCGGGGCGTGGCAGCTCGGGGGACACGCGTTGTTTCTCTCACCGCGAGATGTGCAGCTCGGACGCGGGGAGCCGATCGCGGATACCGCGCGCGTCCTTTCCCGCTACGTCGACGGGATAATGATCCGCACCTTCTCGCACGCGGAGGTGGAGGAGCTTGCGCAGTTCGCATCGGTTCCGGTGATCAACGGTCTCACCGATCTGGTGCATCCCTGCCAGGTGCTGGCCGATCTGCTCACCGTCAGGCAGCACCTGGGCGGGCACGAGGGGAAGCGGTTCGCCTGGATCGGCGACGGGAACAACATGGCGAACTCGTGGATCAA
>DASTTD010000149.1:0-12070 GCA_035760325.1 Gemmatimonadaceae bacterium | reverse complement strand
CGCCTGATCTCTTCGAGGGCGTCGAGTCGCTGCTTGACGACTTCGTCGCTCAGTACCGGCGATGCCGAGTGGTACCAGCTCATGCTCTCCCGGACCGAGCCCAGCGTATACTCGAAGATCCGGGCACGGTCACGCCCGGAGCTTCGCGAATAGCCCTCGCTGAGATTTGCCGTGATCGAGCCCACCGCGGCGTAGAGCTGCGCTGAAACCTTCTCCGTCACCTGGTGATGCCGGAGCTTCTCCGCATCCGTCCAGGACTCCGCCAGGAGTGCCCGTGCCAACTGATAAGCGCGCATCCGCGACAAAGGGTCGCGGCTATCGCTGGCCGAGGGCGGAGGATGAGAATGAGGCACGATCCAGGGTGCGCCAGCCGTCCGAGTACCTCGGCACCCGGAAGACAGCCCCATCAGCAATTCCTTTCGACCTTTCCACGATTGCTCAGATCATCGCAGCTGTGTACCGCAGTTGTGTACCGCAGTTGTGTACCGCAGTTGTGTACCGCAGTTGTGTACCGCAGTTGGTCCGCAGTCCGCAGTTAGTCCGCAGTCCGCAATCAGTCAGCAGTCCGAAATGGCACCTGGTCCATAGTCCGCAGTTGGTCCGCAGTCCGCAGTTAGTCCGTAGTCCGCAGTTAGTCAGCAGTCCGAAATGGCACCTGGTCCATAGTCCGCAGTTGGTCCGCACTCCGCAGTCAGTCCGCAGTCCGCAGTTAGTCCGCAGTCCGCAATTAGCACTTAGTCCGCTGTCCGCGGTCAACGGCCGAGTCGGACCCCCCACTCTCACTGTCCTCCAGCTCCTCGATCGACTAAACGGCAGTCTTGAGTCCCGCCGTGTAACCCGCGATTTTACAAGGCTATGCCCGAAGAATCACTGATCGTCCGCGGCGCCCGCGAGCACAACCTCCGCAACATCGATGTAACTATCCCGCGCGACCGCCTCACCGTGATCACCGGGCTCTCCGGCTCCGGGAAATCCTCCCTCGCGTTCGATACCATATACGCCGAGGGGCAGAGAAGGTATGTCGAGTCGCTTTCGGCTTACGCCCGGCAGTTTCTCGGTCTCATGGAGAAGCCGGACGTGGATTCGATCGAAGGCCTCTCGCCCGCGATCTCGATCGAGCAGAAGACGGCGGGCCACAACCCGAGGTCGACCGTTGGAACGGTCACCGAGATCTACGACTACCTGCGCCTGCTTTACGCGCGCGCGGGAACGCCGCACTGCCCCAACTGCGGCCGCTCGGTCGAGCGCCAGAGCGCTGGCCAGATCGCCGACTCGATCCTGGCGTGGGACGAAGGAACCAGGATCGAGATCCTCGCTCCTCTGGTGCGCGGCCGAAAGGGAGAGTTCAGGGAGCTTTTCGAGGCGGCGCGCAAACAGGGATTCGTGCGCGCGATCGTCGATGGCGACCTCATCGAGGTTGCCGATCCGCCAAAGCTCAATCGCCGCATGAATCACAATATCTCCGTCGTCGTCGACCGTCTGGTGGTTCGGTCCGAGGATCGCGGCCGTCTCAACGACTCGGTCGAGACCGCGCTCAAGCTGGCCGAAGGGATGGTCGAGGTTCACCGCCAGGATGACCGCAGCGTTCACGTCTTCTCCGAGCGATACGGCTGCCCTGTGTGCGGCATCTCCCTGCCGGAGCTCGAGCCGCGGCACTTCTCGTTCAACTCGCCCTTCGGCGCGTGCCCGGAATGCGCCGGCCTGGGCACGCGCCGCCAGGTGAGCGAGCAGCTCATTCTCGGTGATCCGAGCATCAGCATTCTCGAGGGAGTCATCCTGCCGTGGGGCGAGCCCGACGGCTACCTCAAGAAGATCATCCTGCCGGGACTCGCGAGGCAGCTCGACTTCAATCTCAACGCGCCGTGGGGGAAGCTGAGCGCGGAGGTGCGCGACAGGCTTCTCTACGGAACCACGGGACAGAGTGGCAAGCGTGTCGACACCTCGGGAACGAGCTGGGAAGGGATCATCTCCAATATTCAGCGCCGTTACGACGACACGGAATCGGACAGCGCGCGCATCGAGCTGGATCAGTTCATGATCGCCACGGCGTGCGCCACCTGCGGTGGTCGCCGCCTCAAGCCGGAATCCCTCGCCGTTACACTCGCCGACAGGAATATCGGGGATCTCGTTGCCCTCTCCATCACCGACGCGCTCTCGTTCTTCGAGTCGGTTCCCGTGCGCGAGAACGGCAAGCCCGGCCTCGATCCGGGGATCGCTGGGCCGATACTAAAGGAAGTGCGCGAGCGCCTGCGCTTCCTCAACGACGTCGGGCTCGAGTACCTGACACTCGGCCGCTCCGCGGAATCGCTTTCCGGCGGCGAGGCTCAGCGTATTCGACTCGCGACGCAGATCGGTTCGCGCCTCGTCGGCGTGCTCTACATCCTCGATGAGCCGTCGATAGGACTGCACCAGCGCGACAACGCGCGCCTGCTGGCCACCTTGCGCCAGCTTCGAGACCTGGGCAACACCGTCATCGTGGTCGAGCACGACGAGGAAACCATGACCGCCGCCGACCACGTCATCGATCTCGGGCCCGGCGCGGGGAAGCACGGCGGTCTGGTGATCGCGGAGGGCACGGTCGAGCAGGTTCGCGAGAACAAGGACTCGATAACCGGCCGGTATCTGCGCGGCGATCTCGAGATTCCCATTCCGGTTGAGCGCCGTCCGCGCGCACCGGGACGCGCCATCAGAATCGAGGGTGCGCGCGAGCACAACCTGCGTAATCTCGACGTGGACATCCCGCTGGGACTTTTCGTCGCGGTCACCGGCGTCTCGGGCAGCGGCAAGTCGACCCTCATCGAGGACATTCTGCACAAGTCGATGGCGCGGCATTTCTACCGCGCGCGCCTCATCCCCGGCTCACACGATCGCATTACCGGCTTTCAGCACCTCGACAAGGTCATCGACATCGACCAGAGCCCCATCGGGCGCACGCCGCGCTCGAATCCGGCGACTTATACCGGGCTTTTCACTCCGATCCGGGAGCTCTTCGCCGAGCTGCCCGAAGCGAAGATCCGCGGTTATGGGCCGGGACGTTTCTCGTTCAACGTCAAAGGCGGCCGCTGCGAAGCATGCGAGGGTGATGGACTGGTCAAGATCGAGATGCACTTCCTCCCCGATGTCTACGTTCCGTGCGACGTGTGCAAGGGAAAGCGCTACAACCGCGAAACACTCGAGGTCAGGTTCCGCGGCCTGAGCATCGCCGATGTTCTCGATCAGAACGTGGAAGATGCGCTGCACTTCTTCGAGAACCAGCCGCGCGTCCGGCAGAAGCTGCAGACCCTCTTCGACGTCGGCCTCGGCTACGTCCACCTCGGCCAGAGCGCGACGACGCTCTCGGGCGGGGAGGCGCAGCGAGTGAAGCTCGCCGCGGAATTGTCGAAGCGAGATACGGGGCGGACGTTCTACATCCTTGACGAGCCCACGACCGGACTGCATTTCGAGGATGTCCGCCTGCTGATGAGTGTGCTCCACCGGCTGGTGGACCGCGGCAACACCGTGCTGGTGATCGAGCACAACCTGGACGTGATCAAGACCGCTGACTGGATCATCGATCTCGGCCCCGAGGGCGGGCTGCGTGGCGGCGACGTCGTCGCGGCCGGGACCCCTGAAGATGTCGCTGCGGTAAAAACCTCGTACACGGGGCAGTATCTCCGGACGCTGCTCGGCAGGAACAACCGGAAGCTGAAGGTGGGATAGCCCCGAGCCGATTCGCGACCTCTCGAGCGGAGCGAAAATCATCGGGACAAGAGGCGTGACTTCAATGCATCAGAGACCGTCCGCTTTTTTGATAGCCGTCGTTTCAGCAATGGCGTTCGCGCGGATAGTGTCCGCGCAGGGACCGGACACCGAGGTACGGATTCGTCTGGAGTCGACGGATGGATCGCGGCTTTCCGGCGCCCTCGTTGCGCTGGTCGATTCGACCGGGCGAGTCATTACCGAAGGCGTGAGCGGCGAGGACGCGAGACGTGTGCTCCACGCACCTGCTGGCTCATATCGAGTGAGGGTCCGCAGAATCGGTTTTCTGCCTTTTCTGTCCGAACCCGTCTCGCTGCCTCGCACTTCCGAGCTGGCGCTCAGCGTCGAGAGCCAGCGCGTTCAGCTGCAGACGATCGTCGTCACTTCACGGTCTGCGTGTGGGCCAATCGATCCGGAAGACCGGGTGCTGTCGGCTCTGTGGGATGAGATCGCGAAGGCGCTCCGCACGAGCCAGCTCAGTCCGAAAGATCTCGCAGACTTCTCTCAGGCGTTCGTGTACCGCAAGACGCTGAGGGCGAATGGGACCGTCGTCTCCAGCGATACGGTGTTTCGGCCCATCGGAACCAACAGGCCTTTTGGCGTGGTCAACCCCGCTGTGCTTTCCACAGTTGGGTACGTCGTGGGCAACGAACGACTCGGCTGGACGTACTACGCGCCTGACGAGGCGGTTCTGTTGTCGGACCAGTTCGCCTCGACCCACTGTTTTCAGGTCGTGCGCGAAAAGGGACGGGCTGGACAGATTGGGATCGAATTCAGGCCGATACCGCGAAGATCCGTCCCGGACATCGGCGGCGTTCTGTGGGTCGACGAGAGCAGCGCCGAGCTGCGTGAGCTAAGCTTCCGTTACGTGAATGCGGGACCACTGGAGAGATTCAGGGCGGGGGGATTCGCGCGATTTCGGCGGGTTCCTTCCGGCAGCTGGATAGTGGACGACTGGGCGATCGTCGGGCCCATTCTCGAGAGGAGTCGCGATCCGTACAGTGAGCTCAAGGTCACAGGGTACGTGGAGGACGGTGGCGGAATGAAAATGCGGCCGAAACAGTAAGAGTGGTTTCGCTCCTCGACATCATCGGGCCGGTAATGGTCGGCCCTTCGTCGTCTCACACGGCGGGCGCATGCCGTCTCGGTCTCCTCGCGCGGTGCCTTGTCGGCGGCACTCCGCAAAAGGGTGTGCTTCAGCTCCACGGATCCTTCGCCCGTACCGGCGAGGGTCACGGAACTGACAAGGCGCTCGTGGGCGGCTTGCTCGGCTTTCGCCCCGACGACGAACGGCTGCGCGAAGCGCTCCAGATAGCGGAGCGCGAAGGCCTCGATTACCGCTTCGAGAAGACGACGATCGCGGACGCCGCGCACCCCAACACCGTCCGGATCGACGTCGAGCTCAATGGCGTCAATTCCACGATGCTGGGGTCATCGCTGGGGGCCGGGCGGATCCTCGTCCAGGAAATAGACGGCTACCCCGTCGAGGTAACCGGAAACTTCCACACCATCGTTCTCGTAGCTGAGGATAGGAAGGGCTCCATCGCCAGGATCACGAGCATCCTGGCGGAGCACGACATCAACATTGCGACGCTGAGGTTGTCGAGAAAGGAGCGCGGCGGAGACGCCTTCATGGTCATCGAGTGCGATGAAGCGCCCGACAAGGCCGCGGGTATCGAGCTCGACTCTCTGGACTGGGTCCGCTGGACGAGGCGGCTGGAAAAAGTGAGCGGCGGCTAGTGTACAAGGCGCTCGCGGACGCCATTCGTGATGCGGAATCGGAGAATAAATCGCTCGCGGAGGTTGCTCTCGCGGCAGAGTCGCGCGATCAGGGGCGGTCGGTCGAGTACATAAGGTCGGCGCTGATGCGGGCGCTCGTTGTCATGCGAAGCGCGATCGAGAAAGGAGTCGTGGGAGATTTGCATTCGGCGTCGGGTTTGGTGGGAGGCGATGCTGCGAAGCTGCGGACGAACGCGCGCGGACCTCTGGCCGATACTCCGTTCCGGGACATTCTCACCCGAGCGCTGGCGGTGCAGGAAGTCAACGCCGCAATGGGCGTCATAGTCGCGGCGCCCACGGCGGGAGGGGCGGGGGTGCTGCCGGCGATTCTGACTGGGCTGGCGAAGGCCCGCTCGGTGCCGGACGAAAGAGTGGTCGATGGATTGGCGACGGCGGGTCTGATCGGGGCGGTAGTAGCCGAGCGGGCTTCGCTGTCGGGCGCCGAAGGAGGATGCCAGGCGGAGACGGGTGCGGCGGCGGGAATGGCGGCCGGTGCCGCGACGGAGATGCTCGGCGGAACGCCGTCTCAGGTGGGACACGCGGTCGCGCTGACCATGCAGGGGACGCTCGGACTCGTCTGTGATCCGCTCGGTGGATTGGTCGAGTTACCGTGTGTGTTCAGGAATGCGACGGGCTCGGCGATCGCGCTGGCGGGAATCGAGATGGCGCTGGCGGGAATCACCTTCGCGATTCCGGTGGACGAGGTGATCGATGTGATGGGGGAGATAGGGCGGGAGATGGATGTGCGGTACCGCGAAACGGCTGGAGGGGGCCTGGCGGCGACGCCGACGGGCCGGAGGCTGGCAAAGGACCGGCTTTACCAGATAAAGCGGTCCGACGCTTGAGTTTGTCTGATAAAAAGGTCCGACGCCTGAGTTTGTCTAGAGATAGAGTGGGGAAAGCAGTATCTTCGCGTCAGTGCACTTAATCCTACGACCATGAATATCTTCGATCGAATAGCGACACTGTTCCGCGCGAACGTCAACGCCGCGATCTCGGAGTTCGAGCAGCCCGAGAAGATGCTCAATCAGATCATTCTGGACATGAGATCGCAGCTGGTGCGCGCGAAGCAGCAGGTGGCGGCGGCAATCGCCGACGAGAAACGCCTGCAGGACCAGACCAAGGCGGAGCTGAAGGAAGCCGAGGACTGGGAGAGGCGCGCGATGCTGGCCGTGCAGCAGAATCAGGACGAGCTGGCGAAGCAGGCGCTAATGCGGCGCACCGAGCACATCTCCCGCGGCGAGCAGCTCCAGCTCACCTGGCAGGCGCACAAGCAGGAGACCGACCGCCTCAAGGACTCGCTGCGCACGCTCAACGACAACATCGAAGAGGCAAACCGGAAGAAGAATCTTCTGCTGGCGAAGCAGCGGCGCGCGGATGCGCAGAAGCGCATCAACGAGACGATGTCTCACATCTCGGAAAAATCGGCGTTCGAGGCGTTCGCCCGGATGGAGGAGAAGATCGAGACCAACGCGCGCCAGATCAAAGCGAGCGCCGAGATCGACGAGGAATTTTCAGGCGACAAGCTGGCGAGCGACTTCAAGCGGCTCGAAGCCGGGGCCGGCAACGCGTCGGCCGACATGCAGCTCATCGCGCTCAAGCAGAAGATGGGAATCCTCGGCAGCGGCAAGCAGCTCGACAACAAGGCACTGGGCGCGGGCGGCGGGGCGGGTGAGGAGGCTCACGCCGAGCTGGAAGAGCTCTCCGACGAAACGAAAGCGTAGTTGAGCGCCGCCGCAGTGGGACGGTTCAAGGTCGGGCCGATATTCGCCGGCGCGATCATAGCGTTCCTGCTGCTCTGGCTCCTCGGAGCGACGGCCGATGTTTTTCTTCTCGTCTTCATCGCGGTACTCCTTTCGCTCTACCTGGGCTCCGTGCGCGACCTGCTGGTCGAGCACGCACATGTACCACCGAAGATCGCGTTTTTTCTCGCTGTACTCGGGTCGGGCGCCGCGATGCTGGGGTTGTTCGCGCTGCTGGTGCCGCCCGTCGTCGAGCAGACGCAGACGCTCGTCACCGTTCTCCCGAACTACATAGCCGCGTGGGAAACCGCGATCGACCGGTTCATCGCGCGGTTCCCGGCGATGCGCGACGTGTGGAAGCCGGGCGAGCACACGTTGCTGCGCGCGGCCTTCGACCAGGTGTCAGGCCAGACTACGAATCTGGTGCCGAAGCTGTTCTCGATGGTGCACGTGCTGATCAACATCTTCGCGGTCGGCGTGATGAGCATCTACCTGGCGCTCCAGCCGGGGGTTTACCGCGAGTGGCTCATCGCGCTCTTTCCGCCGATTCATCGCGACCTCGTCCGCGACGTGCTGCGCGATCTCGCCGACGGGCTGCGCGCGTACATCGTGGGCCAGCTGCTCGCGATGACGGTGCTCGCGATTCTCACCGCGATCGGCCTTTACATGCTGGACGTGCCGTACTGGCTGACGTTCGGAGTGTTCACCGGGCTGGTGGCCGTTGTTCCGTTTTTCGGGACGCTCATCTCGACGATTCTGCCGGCTCTCTTCGTGCTCGGCGGCCCGGGCGGGGGTACGAGAGCCATGTACGTGATCGCGCTCGGAGTGATCATCCATCTGATCGAAGGAAATCTGGTCGCGCCGCTGGTGATGTCGAAGAAGATCGACATGCCTCCGGTGCTGACGATCACCTCGGTGCTGGTGATCGGAAAAATCCTCGGGCCGCTCGGCTTCGTCGTCGCGCTCCCGATCCTCGTCACAGTGATGGTCGTGGTGCGGAGAATCCTGATCAACCGGATCTACGAAGGCAAAGGCTTCAGGAAGACGACCCGCGACAGGATCTTCGTGCTCCGTGTTCCGGTGCCGGACGGAGGCGTGCTCACCGCTCCCCGATTGCCGCCCGATCTGATCAGGATCAGGGAGAAAGGCCCGAGCGCCAGGACCGCGTAAGCGTTCCATTGGTGTGACCAGCGGCCGAACGATGGTCGCTGGGACTCATACCTCCCCGAATCTTCCCGCTCATTCGCCGGGAGATTGGGATGGACGCCGCACTGGTGGTCAATAGCCTCACCAAGACGTTTCGTTCCGGAGCCAACGGGCGCACGATGGCCGTTCATGCTCTGCGCGCAATGAGCCTGCAGATCGAGCGCGGGGAAATTGTCGGACTGGTCGGTCCCGCCGGCGCGGGAAAGTCGACGTTTCTCCTCTGCGCCGCCGGACTGCTGCACGGAGAAGAAGGCAGCCTGAGCTGGTTCGGGGAGCCCGTCACCAGGCACCGCGTCCCGCTTGGTCTGGCCTACGTTCCGCAGCGAGCCGCGTACTACTCCTTTCTCACCGTTCGCGAAGCCCTCGAGTACTACGCAACCCTCCACGACCTCACGGTTGTCGATCGCGCCAGACAGGTGGAGCGCGCGTTGCGGGCCGTATCGCTGCATCTCCACGCCGGCAGAAAGGTGAGCAATCTCTCGGCGAGCCTGCTACAGCGGCTTGGGCTCGCCCAGGCTCTGGTCGGCTCGCCCCGGGCATTGCTGCTCGACGAGACGGTATGCGGCCACGGCCTCCTCTTCGACAAGGGTATCGTCGCGCTGCTGACGCAGCTTTCCCGTAGCGGCGTCACCACGATTCTCACCGCGCCCAACGCGGTAGAGCTGCATCGCGTCGCCAATCGCATTGTGAGATTATCGGAAGGGCGCGTCAGTCCCGCGAGCCGTGAGCGCGTTGCGGAGGGGACCGTCGCGTACTCCTGCTGAAGGAGTTCGGAAGCTAAAAGACGAGAACGCGCTGCTCGTGGCGCGAAATTTCGGAGGCGGCTGGTGCGGGCTCTGGTGATCGGCGCTGGCACGCCGAGCCGTTGTGAATCAACTGTGAAACTCGCTACCTTCCCGGAATGCCGCCCTCCGCCGAGGCAAAACCCGCCGAATTCAGGCTTTACAACACCCTCAGCCGCTCTGTCGAGTCGTTCGCGCCGGCGAATGGAGAGACGGTAACGATCTATGCGTGCGGGCCGACGGTATACAAGCCCGCGCATCTCGGAAACTTCCGCACGTTTCTGTTCGGGGATCTGCTGCGGCGCGTCCTCGCGCTCCGCGGCTGGAAGGTCAGACAGGTGATGAACCTGACGGATGTCGACGACAAGATCATCACGAGCGCGCACGAGCGTGGGCTCACGATCAGCGAGGCGACCACGCCTGTAACTGGGATCTTCCACGCCGATCGCGCATTTCTGCGCATTCAGGACGCGGAGCTGTACCCGAAGGCGACCGACCACATCCCCGAGATGATCGCGATCGTCGAGAAGCTCGTCGCGAAAGATCTCGCCTATGTCGCCGACGACAAGACGGTGTACTTCGCGATCGATCGCTTAAGGGGTTACGGAAAGTTGTCCAGGCTCGACACTCGGGAGGTAAAAGCGGGCGCGCGGGTACTGCAGGACGACTACTCCAAGGAGAACGCGCAGGACTTCGCGCTCTGGAAATCGGCGAAGCCCGAGGACGAAGCGACGGGTGCGGCGTGGGACTCACCGTGGGGTCGCGGGCGGCCGGGTTGGCACCTCGAGTGCTCGGCGATGGCCATGAAGTACCTCGGCGAAACGCTGGACATTCATACAGGAGGGGTCGATCTCGTCTTTCCGCACCACGAGGATGAGATCGCGCAGTCGGAAGGGGCGACCGGAAAGCCGTTCGCGCGCTTCTGGTGCCACGGCGAATTCCTGCTGACTGATGGCAGCAAGATGGCCAAAAGGCTCGGCAACGTGGCGACGGTGCAGGATCTGCGCGATCAGGGCGTGCCTGCCGCGGCGTTCCGTCATTTCGTTTTCTCGACGCACTACCGGAAGCAGCTCAACATGTCGGGTGATGCGCTGGAGGCGTCGATCGAGGGCGTACGCCGGATCCGGGATTTTGCGGACCGGCTGGACGCGGCAAAGTTCGGGACCCCCGAGCTGGCCGCGATCGCGGAGGAGACCGAGGCAGGAGTGACGGCCGCGTTGTTCGACGATCTCAACGCTCCGATCGCGATCGGGTTGCTGTTCACGTTCATAAGGAAGGCAAACGCCGAGCTCGATCGGAACGGCCTCGACAGGAAAGCGCTCGAAAAAGCGCGCGAGGTTTTCGGGCGAATCAACTCGGTGCTCGACGTCATTCCCGACGCGGCGGGGCGAGACGCGCAGCTCGAACCGTGGGTCGAGGAGAGACTCGCGGCTCGCAAAGAGGCCCGGGTGCGGCGGGACTTCGCCGCGGCGGATGCGATCCGGGCTGAGATCGAGGGGCGGGGAGTGGCGATCGAGGACGGACCGCAAGGAACGCGGTGGAAAAAAATTCGGTGAGGCTCGGTAGGCGATAGAAGAGTCACGACCGGTGCGACTCTCGAGGGGATAGTGGCGACTCGCGCCCCGCTAAAACCGGAAGACGAAATCCACGAACGGAAGACCGATGATCCCGCTGCCCGAGACGTTGAAGATCGCCAGATCGGTGGTGAGCTTCTCGCCCATGAAGCGGAGTCCGAAAGAATAGACGATGTTGTTTTCGGAGATTGGGAGCAGATAGTTCTCCGTTACCAGAGCGATGCGACGCGACACGCGCTTCTCGCCACCCAGCATTGCGACGGGCTCGCTTTCGATTTCTCCTCCGGCGAAGCCGTATCCGATTCCGAGGGTTGCGCTCGCGTCGCCATCGCCGATCGTCCCGACGCCGTACCCGACGCCACCGGTCCCGCCCTTCGTCCCGGCGAACAACACTCCCGCGGCGACATGGACTCGCTCTCCGAAGCTCATGCCCACTTTGGGGGTCAGGTAATAAACCTGCTCATCGATTGCTGCCGGAAAGAGCGACACCCCGCCGCCGATACTGATGTTGTCGGTGAGACCGTAGGCAACGCCGGGGAAGAAGAGCTGGTAGTCGGCGAAGTATCCTTCGCCCCGTTTCAGCATTTGCCCCGTGGGTCCGAAAAAAAGGCGCGTCACGTTTGGATTGGGAAACCAGTAGCGTCCGCCGTGCATTCTGTCGGCGTCGGTCTCCACAATCTCGCGAATGGCCCCGATGGCCACCGGTACGCGACCAATTCCCGTCTCGAAATCGACGGTGTCGGCGCGTACGGCTACGATACGGCCGACAAGCGACGAGCCGTCCAGCATGGTGATTACCTGGACTTTCGTGGAGTCGACGACGCGGAGGCGCTCGCGACTTGGACCGCTTGCCTGCGCGCCGAGGGACGCGGATGTCGTCACGGCGGCGACCAGTGCGAAGACAAGCGAGATGCAAACTCTATTCGGTTTCATTCGTCGGGGGGTCGAAGTAGGCATTCGCGCCAAGGTTAGGGGCCCGGAGAGGGGTCGCACATACGTCAGCTGACGTAGTTCTATCTGCCTCTGTCGCCTCGCATCTGTCCCGTTCCGAGTTGGAAACGGTGCCATTGCGGCAAGTCCAACTCGGGTTGACTCATCACCCTAAGTTGGCTATTCTACTAGGCTTGCGATGAAAATCGCTGTTGTTGCTGACGTAGCTCAATTGGCAGAGCAGCTGATTTGTAATCAGCAGGTTGGGAGTTCGATTCTCCCCGTCAGCTCTGCCTGGATCTCAGGATAAAACGGTGGG
>DASTTD010000148.1:0-4699 GCA_035760325.1 Gemmatimonadaceae bacterium | reverse complement strand
TTTTGGTGGCGCCCGCCGTAGCCGGCGACGCCGCCGCGCGGGATGTGCACACCGGGATGCACCCCCTCGTCTACGCGAGCCCAATCAGCAAGGCCCAGTATCTCGGCGGGCGATTTCTGGCGGCGCTTGCGCTCAATGCGTTGATCCTGCTCGGGGTGCAGGTTGGCAGCCTGCTGGCCGTCTACGCCCCGGGGATGAATCCCGACATTGTCGGTCCTTTCCGTCCCGCTGCGTATCTCGCTGCGTACGTGTTCATCGGTCTGACCAACGCGCTCATCGCGACAACGGTCCAGTTCGCGGCGGCGCTTCTGGCCGGGCGGCCCATGGCGGCCTACGTCGGCAGCTTCGGCCTCTTCTTCATCTCCTATCCGGTGACCGCTTTCCTGGCCTTCTCGAGAATTGCGCGTCCGGAGATCGCACGGGTGACGGACCCGATCGGCGTTTTCGCGATCATGAACCAGATGATGTCCAACTGGACCATCGTCGAAAAGAACGTGCGCATGTTCACGCTCGAGGGGACGATGCTACGGAACCGGCTCCTCTGGATCGGCATCTCGCTGGCGACGCTCGGGTTCATGTATCTCCGTTTTCGATTCGCGCATCGCATCGCGGTGGATCCGTTGAGCCTATTGCGGCGTCGCTTTACGCGAGCCGTAGCAACACTGGCCGATGACGCGCCCGCGCGCATCGCGGTCCCGATTCCGCTTGTACGCCAGTCGTTCGGCTTCGCCACGCAAGTGCGCCAGATGTTCGCGATTGCCAGATCCTCGTTCCGGATGATCGCGACGAGCGTGCCCGGGCTCTTTCTGCTGGTAGCCTTCCCGCTGATGCTGAGTCTGGTACTGCTGATCGACATGCAGCAGTGGGGCGTGCCGCTCCTGCCCCGCACGTCTTTCCTGATGTACAAATACCTCACCGCAACCATCACGAATCCACTCAACTTCTGGGTGATGGTGCCACTCCTCATCATCTTCTTCGCCGGGGAGCTGGTCTGGCGGGAGCGGGATGCGCGGCTGAGCGAAAACGTAGACGCTACGCCGGTGCCGGATTGGGTGCTTTTCCTCGGCAAATTCCTCGGCCTCACTCTGGTGCTCGTCGCGTTGATGGCGGTCGTGACGCTGGTCGGCGTTGTCCGCCAGGTGATCAGCGGCTATCACGATTTCCGATTCGGCCAGTACCTGCAGATCCTGTTCGGCATTCAGCTGCTCGAGTACCTGCTTTTCGCGGTACTCGCCTTCGCGATCGTAGCGGTCGTGAACCAGAAGTATCTCGGCCAGCTGTTCGCACTCGTCGCGTACGTGCTGCTGATGTTTTCCGGTGTGCTGGGGATCGAGCACAACCTGCTGGTTTACGGCAGGAGCCCCGCATGGTCGCATACCGACATGCGCGGCTTCGGCCCGACGCTGGGGCCGTGGCTGTGGTTCAAGCTGTACTGGGCGGCGTGGGCGCTGTTGCTCGCGATCATGGCGCGGCTGCTGTGGGTGCGTGGCAGAGAGTCGGGAGTCAGGACGCGGGCGCACATTGCGCGGCATCGCTTCAATCGCTCGACAGCCGCGATCGCCGCGATGACGGTTGGACTCATCGTCACGCTCGGAGGCTTCGTCTTCTACAACACGAACGTGCTCAACGAGTACATCACTGACGACGAATTGGTGCAACGCCGCGCCGATTACGAGCGGCTGTACGGGAAGTACGAGGGCAAGCCGCAACCTCAGCGGACGGCGACGAATCTGCGTCTCGAGATTCATCCTGCCGAGAGATCCGCGACGATGCGCGGCACCTACCGCCTCGTTAACCGCAGCGCAGTGCCGCTCGACTCCATTCATATGGAGCCCGCCTTCTATGTGAAGACGCGCGTCACGTTCGATCGCGCCGCCAGAGTGGTCGTGAACGACGAAAAGCTTGGCCATTCGATTTACGCCCTGGACGAACCCCTCGCGCCCGGCGATTCCATAACGCTCAACTTCGAGGTGCAGTACCAGCCGCGCGGCTTCCGCAATGGTGGCTTCCGCGCGAGCGGAGCGGGCCAGGGCGTTGTCGAAAACGGTACGTACCTCACAGGCGGCGCACTCCCGGTCATCGGCTACCAGCCGATGCGTGAGCTCTGGAGCGCGGACGACCGGCGGAAGCACGGCCTGCCGCGGCAGGTCACGCTCGCCCAGCTGGGCGACATCGCTCCAGATCTGGTAGCGGAGCCTCCGGCAACCTTCGAAGCGATCGTCGGCACCGACGCCGGTCAGGTGGCGGTCGCGCCGGGCGAGCTGCGCCGCACGTGGAGCGAAGGCGGGCGCCGCTACTTCCATTATGTCAGTGATGTTCCGATAAACGGCACCGACGTCTTCTTCTCCGCCGACTACGCGGTGCATCGCGAAAGATGGAAACACGTCGACATCCAGATCTACCTTCACCCCGGACATGCGAAACACCTCGGGCGCCTCCTGCGGAGTGTACGCGCATCACTCGAATACAACTCGGCGCACTTCGGCACTTATCCATATCGCTTCCTGCAGATCGTAGAGCAGCCCGGCAATTTCATCGGCATGGGAGTCGACGGAAGCGGCGTGATCACCGGTGGGGAAGGCTTCTTCATGCTGGATCCAGAGGGCGACGGCTTCGACGCCATGTTCGAGATCGTCGCGCACGAGATGGGACACCAGTGGTGGGGCATGCAGCTCAAGCCCGCATTCGCCGAAGGCGGTGGGGTCATCTCCGAAAGCCTCGCCTGGTATTCCGCGATGCAGCTTGTCAAAAATGTGAAGGGGCGCGAAGCGCTGCGGCGGTTCATGCTCTTCATGCGCGAGCCGAGCCCGTGGCCACCGATCCGCACGGGACTTCCTCTGCTCCGCGCAATGGACCCCTGGGCCAACTACCGCAAAGGCCCATACGCGATGCACGCACTCAGCGAGTACGTGGGCGAGGCGCGTGTGAACGAGGCGCTTCGCACGCTGGTGAAGAAGAAGGCCTCGTCGCTGGCCACGACGATCGACATGTACCGGGAGCTGCAGGCAGTCACACCTGACTCGCTCAAGCCGCTGCTGCACGACCTGTTCGAGGTGAACACGTTCTGGACCTTCGATACGAAGCAGGCGAAAGCGGTGCAAACCGATGCAGGCGCCTGGCAGGTCACGTTCGAGGTGGACGTCAAGAAGGTTGTCGCCGACAGCGCGGGTCGCGAAACCGAGCTACCGATGACCGATTGGGTGGAGATCGGCGTGTTCGCGCCTGCCGAGCCGGGCGCGAGCCTGGGCAAGCCGCTCTACGTGCGGAAACATCGCGTGCGCTCGGGCAGGCAGACGATCACGGTGACCGTGCCGGAGAAGCCGGCACGCGGTGGCATCGATCCTTACAACCTGCTCGACTGGGAGGAAGGGGATAATATCGAGCGGGTGGAGACAGGGAGCTGAGATGCTGTCGACTTCTTTCACGATTGCCGCGGGAACTGGTTACCGGTAGCGTTTGCCGGTGTCTGCCCGTAACCGACCACCCACAACTATCACCCATAACAGGTAGTCCCGAGCTTGCAGTTATGTGGTCGAAACCGGGCCGTTTCAGTTCGTGGCACCAGGACTGCTGTTCGACCTGACCGTGGGTGTAACCGTGCCGGCGAGAAAACCGTATAACCCTTATATGCAAGACCCGACGAAACCTCAGGTATCGCCAGCGCCGACACCGGCGCCAGCCCCACCCGCATCGATCACTACCGTCGGGCCTGACGGACAACCGCTGACGCTGGCGATTCCGAGGAGCCGCGCCGAAGTGCAGGAGTTGATGGCCCAGCGGTCAGAGCTGTCCGACCAGCTCAGCAACGTTGCCTCTCGACGCAGAAATCTCGCCCAGGAGATCTCGACGCAGGGTAATGACGCCGTCCGCGGCGGGCTCGAGCAAAGGCTCGCCGTGCTGGATCGGCGGATCCTTCAGATCGAAACGGATCTCGCGATCACGGGGCGCCAGCTATCCTCTGCGCCCGCCGAGCTCGTCGAATACTCGGAGGCCGCCCACCAGGGAAGCAATGACGATGACTTCGAGGAAGGAATGCTGGCGGGTGGCCTGCCAGTTCTGTTCATCGCGACGATCGTCTTCTTCTTCTCGCGCCGCCGGTGGAAGAGACGCGCTGCTCTCCCGGCTTCCCCGGGGGGCGAATCAGCGCAGCGGCTGGAGCGACTCGAGCATGGAATGGATGCGATCGCCCTCGAGATCGAGCGCATCTCCGAGGGACAGCGATTCGTCACGCGATTGCTGTCTGAAGCCCAGCCGGCGCTGGGCCAGTCCAACCGGCTCGCGCCGCCGGTCGCGGCGGAGCGCGAGGACCCGGTGAAGCGCTAAGCTGGCTTAGACCCCTGACTTCCAGCTCAACCGCACTACGGATGAGCTTCTAAACATATGAGCCACAATGGGTTACAGGTCCGGGTTTTTTCCCGGAACCCCTTCCATTTGGGCCAAAATCGACTATATTCAGTGAAGTAAACATCTGTCGGTCCAAGCCGTTGGGATGCGTTCGCTTCCTCTCCTCCCGGAGAGGCCGAACCGCTTCAACCCAAGCGCCGATTTCCTGCTTCAATGGAGGAAGTTGTGAACCGAATCAAGACCGCCTTGAATTCCCGGCTCGCCGGGAAGATCGCTGCCGGCCTCACCGTGGTCGTCGCTGGGATTTACACCATCCCGCGCGCGACGTCGGAGACCAGGCACGTGAACAAGGTCC
>DASTTD010000147.1:0-3500 GCA_035760325.1 Gemmatimonadaceae bacterium | reverse complement strand
CATCATGTTCGCCCCCTGCGACAGAGCGGCGTCGATCACCCGGCCTACCTGACTGAGCTGCCGGACATCAGCGCGAATGGTGTTCGTGACATTGTACCCGGTGATCGTCGGCTCTCTGCCTTCGCGATGCACATAGTCTGGGTGGACGTTGTAGTTGATCGTCGAGAGCTGATCGTTTGTGAGGCCGAGTGCCCGGAGAGCTGCAAGTACTGACTGAAGCTTGGTGGCGTTTTGACTGGCTGCTGCCGCAGCGGTCGGGGCTCGCGTCTGAACGCTGATGTGAATCGTGGCGCGATCAGGTGCAACCTTGACCTCGTGCATCGCGGACACAGCTATCTGTGGGATTGGGTCTACTGGCGTCCGCATGTCTTGTGACTGGACGCCTAATGGCGCCAAAAGGGCGCCAATAGTTGCTAAAGCTTGAAATCTCATTTGCTGGTTCCCTGGTTCTCGGTATGGTAATCAACGTTCCCCTCCCTGGAGAACGACTGCGGCTAGCGTTCTTGCACAGCCTCAAAATGGCCCCACCCCATCCATGCCCGCTACATTGACCTCGTGCAAACCTCACCTACCTCCATTGGAAAGGCTACCCTCCTAGTAATTCTCTCCGCCCTCGGCTTCGGCTCCATCTCGGTGCTGACCCTGCTCATCACCCGGAGCGGACTTCCGCTCGTTACCGCGATGGCGTGGCGCTATCTGCTCGCGTCGATACTCCTTGGGATCCTCGCGAATCTCAGTCAGCTGAAAACAATCCCGGTGTCCAGGCTATTCCCGCTGGTTCTGATCGGCGGGATTGGTCAGGCGATGATCACCTACCTGAGTCTCCATGCGCTCGAGTACATCCCCGTCGGTCCGCTCGCCTTTTTGTTCTACACATACCCCGCGTGGGTCGCGCTGCTCGGAGCGCTGCGACGAACCGAGGCGCTGACGCTCGTCCGTTTCACCGCACTCACGATGGCGCTCATCGGAGTGACGGTGATGGTAGGGGCGCCTTCTGCCGATAAGCTACATCCGGTCGGCGTCGCGCTCGCGCTGGGCTCCGCGCTTCTTTACACAGTGTATCTGCCGGTGCTTCAGCACGTACAGCGCGGCGTTCCCGCAATGCTTGCCGCGTTCCTGCTCGTCGTCGGAGCCGGAATTTCCTTCCTGCTCGCCGCACTATTCACCGGGAATCTCCACGTACCGACGGGAGCTCCGCTCTGGGCGAATCTGTTTCTGCTCTCGCTGGTTTCAACGGTCATCGCGTTTTCAGCGCTGATCAAAGGTCTTTCGGTTCTCGGTCCGGTGAGAACCGCGATCATCGCTACGGTGGAGCCGTTCTTTACGGCGATTCTCGGAATTCTCGTGCTCAGCGATCGGCTGACGGCGACGACTCTAACCGGCGGAGTGCTTATCGCCGCCGCGGTGCTGCTGATCCAGTGGAGCTCGACGCGCGCCGAGGCTATGGCCTGATGGCTCCGCGCCGCCGGCGCTCGACTTCGATCACGAGATTCTGCAGATCATTGGGGCTGACGCCTGGAACGCGCGATGCCTGAGCCAACGAATGAGGCTTGAGTGCGCCGAGCTTCTGCCTGGCCTCGAGTGACAGCGACTGCATTTCACCGTAGTCGAGCCGGCTGTCGAGCGTGAAGTCTCCCATGCGCTTCATTCGATCGGCCTGAGCTCTTTCTCTCTCGAAATAACCGGCGTACTTGATCTCGAGATCGGCTGTGACGAGTGCTGCCGCATCCAGCTCTCCGCCGATGCCCAACGCATCGAAAAGCGCGCTCAGCGGAATTTCCTGGCGGCGGGCGACCTCGACGATCTTCACCGGCTGGGAGAGCTCCGTGCTTCCCGCGGCCGTGAGAAGAGGGGATGCCTGATCCGGCCGTACGCTCTCGGTGTTGGCGAGGCGCAGCGCCGTATCCTCCTGCTCCAGGCGCCTGGCGATGATTTTCTCTTCCGCCCCGGAATAGATGCCGAGCTCGGTGCCGATCGGGCCGAGCCGTCGCAACGCATTGTCCTGACGGACCGTCAGCCTGAACTCGGATCGCGAGGTGAAAAGCCGGTACGGCTCGTCCACGCCGCGAGTAACGAGGTCGTCGACGAGAACACCGATATAGGAAGTCTGTCTGCCCAGAACCAACGAGGGCTTCTCCAGCGTCGAAAGCGCGGCATTCAGCCCGGCGACGACTCCCTGCCCTGCTGCTTCCTCGTAGCCCGTCGTGCCGTTTATCTGCCCGGCGAAATACAAACCGGGAAGCGCTTTCACCTGGAGCGATGCATCGAGCTGGGTGGGCGGGTAATAGTCGTACTCGATCGCGTACCCGGCGCGATTCATCCGGACGCTTTCCAGTCCACATATCGAGCGGAGAATATCGAGCTGAATCGGTGCGGGCAGGGAAGTCGACAGCCCGTTTACGTACAGCTCGGTCGTATCATGTCCCTCCGGCTCGAGAAAGATCTGGTGCCGCTCCGCGTCGGGGAACTTCACGATCTTGTCTTCAACCGATGGGCAGTAACGCGGTCCGCGTGATGAAATCGCTCCGCCATACATCGCCGACTGAGCGATGTTGTCCTGAATGATCCGCTTCCCTTCCGCCTCGAGATAGGTGATCCAGCACGGCAGCTGTGCTGGATGTCTGGTCTCGAGACCATTCCGGCGCGTATCAGTCCAGTAATGGGACCAGGAGTAATCGAACTGCTCGATCTCGCTCGTCTGGATTTCCAGCTTCGAGTAGTCAACCGATCGTCCGTCGATGCGCGGCGGCGTTCCCGTCTTGAAGCGCGCGACGGTAAGGCCCACATGTTCCAGCTGCTCGGCGAGGTGTGTCGTGGAATTCTCGCCGGCTCGGCCGCCGGCGAGGCGTGTCCCGGTCCCGATATGAATCCGGCCACGGAGAAAGGTCCCGGTTGTGATGACGACGCTGCGCGCGCCAAACCGCCTGCCCTCGAGCGTCTCGATTCCGACGACGCGGCGCTCCTCCGGAGAGAGAACGAGGCGCGCGACGGTTCCCTGAATCGTGTGAAGGTTCGGCTTCTCCTCGACGAGGGATCTTGCCGACCGGCGATAGAGTCCGCGGTCGCACTGCGCGCGTGGCGCCCACACCGCGGGGCCCTTGCTGCGGTTGAGCATCCTGAACTGAAGCATTGAGAGATCGGTCGCGCGCGCCATGATTCCACCGAGCGCATCGACTTCCCTTACCACGGTTCCCTTGGCGACGCCGCCGATCGCGGGGTTGCAGGACATCTGCCCGATTGTCTCGAGCGCACTCGTCACCAGGCCGACCCGTACACCGAGCCGTGCGGCAGCGACCGCCGCCTCGGTCCCGGCATGACCACCGCCGACTACCACTACATCGAAATCGATCTCGAACCGTTCACCGCTCGACATACCGTAAAGATAGCGGGCGCCGGACTGGAGCCGGAGTTAGTCTCCTATCGAACCTATTTCCGCAGCGACGGCTTACCGGCGAGAGTCAGAGCCGCTGCTCCACCGCCGCCCACTCTTCCACGAACGC
>DASTTD010000146.1:0-2098 GCA_035760325.1 Gemmatimonadaceae bacterium | reverse complement strand
TCTGCGACTCGAGTCGGGGATGAACGACGTCGCACTGCTTCCCATCATCGTCATCAGCATGCTCATCCTCCTCGGCGGGAGCGCCGGCGGAAACGGCCTCGCATCGGGGGAGCTCGGACGTCACCTGGTGGGGCTGTTTCTTCTCGGCCCGGCCCTCGGCGCGGCCGTGGGATACGGCGGCATCCTGATCCTCGGAAACATTCGAGACCGTGTCGGCGTCCGGCGCGATTACGAATCCATGTACGCGCTCGGCCTCGCATTCACGGGCTACGCCGCCGCGGAAGCCGTCGGGGGGAGCGGATTTCTCGCCGCGTTCGCCGCCGGCTTCATGGTCGCATCACAGGACGTCGAGCTCTGCGACTGCTTTCTCGAGTACGGCGAGGCGACGGCCGAGATGCTTCTGCTGCTCACCTTCGTTGCCCTCGGCGCGTCGCTCATCTGGACGGGGCTTACGGTAATCAGCGTCCGCACCCTCGCATTCGCCGCGGTGGCGCTTTTCGTTCGCACTCTGGTGCTGTACCCGATGCTGACGCGGACCGGTCTGGACCGGCGGGAGCGAAAGCTGGTGGCGCTCTTCGGCCCACGCGGGCTGAGCGCGCTGTTGTTCCTGCTCGTTCCCGTTTTCGCTGGTGTCCCGGGATCGCAGGAGATTTTTACCGTCGCGTGTCTGGTCGTCCTGCTCTCGGTTGTCGTCCACGGTGGCGGGATCGCGTTTTTCCTGCGTGCGAACACCGCGCCCGGAGCGAATGTCATCACCGCGGGCGGCGTTGCTCGCGGCCCCGCCACCCGCGCGAGCGAGAGACCATCCGCAAACCTGCGCAGCGCGGTTCCGGAAAAGATCGAGCTCGACGAAGTGCGTGAGCTGGTCACGCGGGGCGAGCCCGTTGTGGTGATCGACTCTCGCACCGAGAAGAGCTACCGCGCTGAGCCGGATACGTCCTCCGGTGCCGTGCGCATCCCTCCTGATGATGCTGTCCGAGGAGCAACGGAGAAGCGGCTTTCGCACCACTCCACACTGGTGGTGTACTGTGCCTGAGCTGACGAAGCCACAAGCACCCGTGTGGTGCGAGAGCTGAGGAAGGCAGGCTGGCCGAAAGCGCGCGCGCTCGTCGGCGGATGGGCAGTATGGAAGGACTCAGGCCTCACCGCGCCGCAGGCCGCGCTTGCCGGCTGAGATCAGAACCGTTTCCGGGAAATCAAATGCGCTCGACGAGACTTGCTGCCGTACTGGTTCTTTCAACTCCTTTCAGTGGGTGCGCGGTCCCCGCCCCTGTCACTTCCCCTCAACCCGCATCCAGCATTTCAACTCGAGCACCTAGCCCGGCGGAGAGGCTGGCGCGGTACACCAGTGTTCGGCTCGTTGCCGATGAGTCCGGTCTCACCGCGAAAGAACGCCAGATGCTGCCGCTGCTGATCGATGCGGCGCGGGCGATGAACCAGCCGTTCTGGGCCGAGGCGTTCGGGAACGGCGACTCGCTGCTGCGCACCATCGCGGATCCCGTCGTGCGGCGTCTGGTCGAGGTGAACTATGGGCCGTGGGACCGGCTGGATGGCAACGCGGCGTTCGTGCCGGGCTTCGGCCCCAAGCCTCCGGGTGCGGGCTATTACCCGGTGGATATGACTAAGGTCGAGTTCGAGGACGCAGTCAGGGCAGGCGGCGCGCGCGCCGACTCACTGAAAAGTCTCTACACCCTCGTGCGACGGGACGCCGCGGGAAAACTTTTCGCCGTTCCGTACCACCGGGCATTCGCCGCGAGCCACCAGCTCGCGGCGTCGAAGCTGCGCGAGGCGGCAGCACTGGCCGAGGATCCGGGGCTGGCGCAGTACCTGAGGACCAGGGCCGATGCGCTGCTCACCGATCAGTACCAGCCGAGCGACCTGACGTGGATGGACATGAAGAACAACACGCTGGACGTCGTTATCGGACCCATCGAGACATACGAAGATGCTCTGTACGGGTACAAGGCGGCACATTAAGCCTTCGTCCTGATAAAGGACAAGGAGTGGAGCCAGCGCCTCTCCAAGTACGTCGCGCTCCTTCCCGCTTTGCAGCGCGGCCTTCCTGTTCCCGCCGCCTATAAAAGCGAGACGCCGGCGG
>DASTTD010000145.1:0-11454 GCA_035760325.1 Gemmatimonadaceae bacterium | reverse complement strand
TTCCCGTGCAGCCGCGGCTGAGCGTTGTCACGGCGGGCTCGGAATTTCCGAACGTCGTGAGGTTTGAGGGTCAATTTGTCTTCTTCATCTTCGATCCGGAGACCGGCCTCGTTGCCCTTGCGGGCGCACCCGATGATCCCGCGCAAGCGGCTCCCTGCGGTGGGGATGAGCCCTTTGCGACCGTTGATTTCCAGGAAGCGGGTGTCCGACAGGGTGTCATCCATGCACTGGTGAAAGGCGACGAGGTCAACCTCCATGTCTTCCAATTATCCACGTTCGTGAATGCCTGCGTTTCGACGCCGATCGCCTCTGGCAAGGGGCGCCTTATGTATACAGACAACGACGTATTCCTTAGCGGGACCAGAGCCAACTCGTGGGGCTTCCGGATGGGAGGCGATGTAACGCTCGTCGGAGGCGGCACCGCGCATCTAATGGCGCACAACCACTTCCAGGTCCTCCCGGATGGCACCTTCCGGCGACTCTTCAGGCAAGTTCGGCTGAACTAGCCGAGCGATAACACAGGGGCGAAGGCGGAACTACCTGTGGGAAAAGCGGAACAGGTAGTTCTGAGTTTGTAGTTAGTCCGCTCATCGGCGAATGCTGGCCATCAGCCCGACGTCGTTGTAGCCGCCGGCGCCACCGGTGCCGGCGGCAAAGTCAGATCGAGCCTTGCCTGAAGGTCATTTACAAGCTGCTTATTCAGGTTCCTTGTATCACGCGCTCTGCGCCCCCACCAATCCGAAAAAGCCGTGCGGAAGTCGGCCACGCATCCCGCGTCTACCGGCGGAGAATTGTAGTAATTGACAAGATTGTGCAGCGCGATCCGCCGCTCGGCTGGGCTCGCTCGCTCGTAAGAGGAGAGCAGTGGGGCCCACACCATCTTGTACGGGTACTGGGTATGGAACTGGGTGGTGAACAGGTGAGTCCACACTTCAACTTCGCGATCGAGCACCGGCCGAGGATCGCCTACGTGGTGCACGGCGTGGTACATCTCGTGGTTGGCATTCTGCAGAAGTCTGCTCGGCCCCGCGGGCGTGAGCGAGCCTGGACCAACGACCACGTAGGTCTGGCCTCCGGAGTTGAAATGATACGATGTGCTCGCATCCCGTTTGTCTCCAAGACGCAAATCGAAATTCACGACCGGGAACGGAGAGTAGTCCGCCGGATGCGGCTGGTTGGGCACCGAGTTTCTCGCCGGCAGCACGACCACTCCGGGCCCGAGCACCTCGCGCACGAGCACAATCATGGAATCGCGCCGAGCGTCGAGATCCATCGTTTTCTGCGCCGCCTCGACGCGTGACTTCCACGAGGCGAGACCAGCAGCCGAAGGGAAACCGGCGGGACAACTGGCGCTGGTGAGCTCGACGGTCGCCGCAGGCGCCGGCGTGGATGGTGTCGCAGCCACCGCGGCGGTTACTGTCGCCTGCTTTCCAGGCAGCGGCGCCATGCCGAGCAGCTTCCTGATGTCGGCTTCCAGCAGTCCGATCGTCTCACCGCCACCGACGTAATAGGAATGAATGACGCCCTTCTGGTCGACGAGAATCTGGTGTGGAAGATTCTGCACGCCGAAATCCATGTAGGAGCGGCTCTTCGAATCGATTCCCGTTGCCCACGGTAGTTTCTTGAGCGAGACCATCTTCCGCACATCCGCCGGTGCCTGCTGCGAGTGGTTCGTCATTCCGACGACCGCGAACGACGGCGCGTAGTCCTTTTGGAGTCGCTTGAGCTCCGGGAACGCCGCGATGCAGGGCGCGCACCACGTCGCCCAGAAATCGAGCAGTACGACCTTACCCTTCAATGAAGCGAGCTTCACCGCTGGTCCACCGGTCCATTCCTCGGCCTGCAGCTCCAACGCCGGCTTCCCAACCACGTCGGCGGGGTTGTTGAGGAAGGTCTCCACTTCAGGCTCGGGCCTTCCCCATTTGCGGCGTGAGAAATCCGGATTGTGAATTGATTCATCGCGTCCGGCGATCACGAGCTCCTTCGTTCCGTTCCCGTCAAAATCTCCGATCGCAAATCCGTCGGCGCTGTCGGCGACGGTTGTTCGGCGCCAACCGGCGCGGAGCTTCCGATAGATGCGCACCGGAGACCGCGTGAAAATCTTCCTGACCTCACCCGCGACTACGATCTCGTCCCTTGCATCCTTGTCGAAGTCGGCGAGAGCGATGTTCGTCACTCGCATCTCGGCGGTGACGTCGTCGATGAGCTCGTACTTCCAGCCGTCGCCGACCTGGCTCATTACAGCGAGGCGCCCTCGAGCGATCTTGCCGTAGTCGGAATGCCAGCCGTCGTTCACCACGATGTCGGGACGGCGGTCACCATTCACATCTCCAATCGCAACCGCCGAAACACCGCGATGCGCCGGGAGCTTCAAGCGCTTTCCGTCGTTGATCAGGAACGCGTCGCCGATCGTCGTGCGGCCCCTGGCGACGTCTTCCGGGGTCGGCTCCGCGTACGGGCGGCCGACGACGAGCACGTTGCGGCCACCATCGCCGAAGCTGCCCACTCCCACACTCGTGCCCATGCGGACGTCGGGGAGCTTCTCGGTTTTCCAGTCGTTCCGCTGCCTGTCGGCGACGACGAAGCTCACTCCGTACTTGGAGGAAAAGAACGAAAAGAGAATCTCGTTTTCCGGATCGGCGTCGAAATTCACGATCTCCAGGCCCGTTATCTGGGGCCGCTCGCTCGGCACACTGAACAGCTCTACCGGCGTCCACCCTCCCGGATCGAGAGGCCGATAGGCGTTGAGACGCACATCGACCTGGTCACCATCGGGGGAATTGTACCCGGGCAGGCCCTCGCCCAGGAGCAGCTCGTTTCGTCCATCGCGATCGATATCGATGATCTGCATCGCGCCGGGCGCGACCGCGAACGGATGCGACGCGATCTCCCTCGGCTGACGGGAGGAATAATCGTAGATCACCAGCTGCTTGTCCTTGCTATTCCAGCGCAAAACTTCGTCGCGCTTGTCGCCGTCGAGATCACCGGCGCCTACCCAGTAGCTGATCCACGCCGCCTTCTGTGCCGCGCTGGGGGAAAGCGCGACCGGCGCCGGCTGCACCACCACTCCGACTTTCGGCTGAAGATCCTTGATCAGCCTCGACGACGCGGTGCGGTTGTCCCTGAGCCGCTGCTCGACCCAGGCTTTGAACTCGGCCTTCACCGTGTCGGCGCAATGCGCCGGCACGAACGAGGATGCTTCACTCCCATTGAAGTACGCGAGCATGCTGTCGAGTGCCGTCTGGCGCGCCGCCGGACCTGACTGATCGTAGTACGTGAGCATCGGGCCCCACGCCATGCGATAGGGATAGAGGCGATGGAAATAGCGCTGGAAGCCGTGGACCCACGCCTCCAGCTCGCGCTCTGACTGCGGGCGCCTGTCGCCGACGTGGTGCTCGGCGTGATACAGCTCGTGCTCGACGTACTCGCGAATGAATATCGGACTGCGCGCGTCGACCGCCTTCGGCCCGATCACGAGGTAGGGGACCCGGTCCCTGGTGAAGTAATACCCGCCGTTGTTCTCGAGTGAGCGCGGGACGGTACTGGCCGACAACTGCGCCGATTGTTTGCTATTGAGATGCGGATCGAAATTCACCACCGGAGTCGGCTTGAGATCCACCACGGACACCTGGCCGGGGGAATTGTTAGTCGCGAGGTGAATGGTGATACCGCTTCCCGCGAGCGATTCGCGCACGAGTGCCGCCATCGCCTCGTTGTACTCGGGGCCCGTGCGGAGAGCGCGGGCATCGTAGACCTTCCGCCGCCAATCGAGTGTCTGCTCGATAGATGGGAAGTCGGATGGACACGACAGGCTGGCGGGAGCTGCCGCGGCAACCACTGCCGGCTGGGCGGGTCGATCATCGGTTGCCCTGACGGGTGGACCGGCGGTCGCGCAGCCAGCGATGATCGTTCCCAGGAAGGCGGCGTACGCGGCGCGGACGCTGATGATATCTCGAGTTGTGTTTTTCATGTCTTTGATCGTGCCTTCGTTAGGTGCGGGTGACTATGAGCCGGTGCAGCTCGATGCTGCGTCCCGTCTGCGATCCCTTGTGTGCGAGCATCGACCAGACGAAGTGGATCGGCTGACCCACCGGATAGCTGGCGAGCAGGGCGTCGAGATCGCGGAGGTAAACGACGTGCTGGAGGGCGGGGTACTGCGCGACGGGGACCGTGTCGAGCTGCGGATTCGGAACGCCGTAATTCACCATGACCCTTTGCGGCTGGGCGACGGGTATCGTCAGCACCGGACTGTTGATGTCGGCGAGATAATCGTCCAGGCTATCCCTGGACGCCGCCAGGCTGAAGATGATGCTGTAGCTCTCGGCCCCCGGCGACTCTTCCCAGCGGAAAATCACGCTGTCGGCGCTCACCGCTCGGGGTCTGATGGTGATGGGCGAGGTAAAGTAGTAATCGCCCGGGGCCAGGATCATGAAGTCGGAGAGCTCATCGACCCCGACCGGATCCGTGCACGAGAGCACGGGGACGATGCAGAAAGCGACGGCAAGCATTCGCCTGAGTCGTATTGTCATTGGTGTCTCGGGCTAGGCGTTGGGGGGAATTGCGAATGGCATGATCGGGGCGCCGTCTTCCTTGACGGGACGTCGGGCCGACAGGTACTGGTTTTCACGCTGCAGGCCGTCGATCGCCGTCGCCAGCTCGCTTTCAGTCATCGGATCCACACAGGCGGCGATCTCGGCCGCCGTCATCGGCGGATCCTGCGGCTGGCGACACACGCGAACGTGGTTGATTGGAAGCAGCGCAACGGTCTTGAACGCCGCCTTTGCCGCCGCGAGATCGCCAAGCAGCAGGTGGGAATGAGCCTGAATCAGACGCAGCTCGTCCGCGTCGATGACGACCACGCCCTGGGGCTTGGTCTGGTCGTTGAAGGTGAGAGTGGCATCGTGGCCGCCGAACTGCGGAAATCCGGCGAACCAGAGCGGGATGTCACGATAGAAAGGTGTTGGCCCGTAACTGCGGCCGAACGCGAAGTTGAGCGGATTGAAGTTGGGCAGCTCGACCCACATGAACCGTGGGTTCTGCGAGAGGACTGTCTGGGCCGCCGCGATCGCGGCCGTCAGCTGCGCGTTATTCACGGGCGTTGAGCGGCCGCGGATATAATTGATACGAGCCACACCGGCGAAAGCGCGATGCCTGGTCGAGTCGGCGGCCGCCGCCGTTCCCGCTTCAAGGTCGGCAAGCGCGCGGGTGAGAATCTCATCGGCGGTAAGCACCGGACCGCCATCGAAGGGCTGTGCGCCCCACAACTCCGCCAGACGGATGTGCGTCCATCCGTGCCAGACGTGCGCGAGCAAGCCAACCTCCGCCTGGTCAAGCGCGTCGGCTCTTTCTATCGCGAACTCCGCCAGCCGGCGTGCCTGGTGGACCTGGGAATACCAAGTCGTGTACGCGCCCGACCCGGAGATATCCCCGGTCTGGTCCTCCGTCTGGAACGAGCTCTTCGCGAGCCCTTCGTCGCTGGCGACGAACGCTGATCCGATTATACCCATCGCGTCGCTGAACTTGCTCCGCGCGCCACGCAGCAGCATGACCGGGTCGGCGTTGTCCTCGGTAACAGCCGTGGGATTCTCTATCTCGCAGCCCGGAACCGCCGCCAGGGTGACACCAAAGAATCCGGCGAGCAGGGCCTTCTTCATTCGAATATGTCTCGACATGTCGGCTACTCCTAAAAGGTCAGGCGGGCGCCGAACTTGTACATCTGCGCGCGTGGGGGAAGGATTGGACGGCCACCGGTGAATCCGACGCTGCTGCTTTCGACCGGAACGCCTTCCGGGTCGCCCCGGTCGTAGCGGTCTACCGCAAAAAGGTTATTTCCCTCTACCCAGAACTCCGCATCCCTCGCCGCCAGGAAGCGTGAGGGGATGTGGTAGCTCAGCCTCAGCAGCTCGATCCTGAACTGATCGGTGCGGAAGATGTAGCGGTCCTTGAACCAGGGCGGCATGCCATTCAGGGAGTAGCCGGTGTTCGGGCTGGTGCCGAGATAACCGATGGCGCGGTCCGTGTTGAAGCGCGTCTGGTCGAAACCGAATCCCCCGGTCTGGTAGCTGGCAATCGTGTAAACGCTGGCCCGGCCGAAGCGGAGATTCGCGTTGACCCCCCCGAACGTGACGGGAACCCTGCTGCCAATGCGCGAGTAGGCGCGACCGGAGTAACCCGGGGTGAGCGTGTCGGTGAAGACCTGGGTGAAATACAGATCGCGAACCGAGAATCCTTCCCTCAGCCCTTCGAACGTGCCGGCCTCGAAGCCCTGATTGAACCGGGTCAGAATGGGATCGTTGCCGAGCTTGGTGATGAGTCCGTTATCGAGGAGCCTGGTAAGAGTGAATCCGAGATCGAGCCCTCTTGACGGGGTGTCGAAGGCGGTCAGCCGCATTCCCAGCTCGACGCCCGACGACCGGAGCTCGGCGATATTGGTGAGGGGACCGGCAAGTAATCCGGTGCTGAGAGGAACCGGTGCGCGGATGTGAGCGTCCCGCGTCGTATTCCGGAAGTAATTGAGCTCCAGAGACGCGCGGTTGTCGAAGAAATAATTCTCGGTGCCGATCTCCCACTCTGTGGCGAGCTCGGGCCTCAGGTCCGGATTGCCAAGGTCGAACAGGGTCTGGAGAGGCTGGCCGATCTGTGCTCCGGTGACGGCGCGCGTCAGCGCGAAGATGAGATCCTTGGCGAATGGCGGCGGCGCCTTTCCCGATTTGCCCCAGGCCGTACGCACTTTCGCGTTCCACCATGAAGCCGCACTGATCACATAGGACGCCCCGAGCTTGGGGTACGTCTGAATCCCAAAGTCGTCGCCGAAGGCGGAATTACCGTCGGCGCGCAGACCCAGGGTAAGGAAGAGCCGGTCGTCGAACCCGAGCTGCTCCTGAATGAAGCCGCCTACCTGCGCGACCTTGCTGGAGAGATCCGTCGGCAGGCCCTGATCACCGCCGAGAATCGTGGTGGCCAGATCGAAATCGACGACGTCGAAGCTCGGAAGCCCCTGGCCTCTCAGGCGCAGGCGGTCCGTCACATCGTGGAACGCCTCCCCCCCGACACTGAAGGTCGACGTAAAGCGCCCTGTCTGCGGATAGTTGACGCTCGAGACGAAGCTGCCCGACGTACGCCGGAAGTCGCGGGTGATGCGGTCGCGGGTAATGAGTGGCGGAGTGCCAAAGAGTCCGACCCGTTCGTTCACCTCGCCGTTGTCGTCGACGCCAACTGTCAGGCGATTGAGCCAGATCGAGGTCGGCTGATAGTTAACCGACAGCGCACCGTAGAAACGGTCGACGTGCGTGTCGGTACGGCTGACTGTCTCGAGAGCCTGGCCGACGGTCGTGCGGTTCGAGCCGAGGTAAAGTGCGGCAGACTCGAAATTCCGGCGCACCAGACTTCCGCTCAGCTGGAAGGACAGCCTGGGCGTCGCCACGGCGCGGAAGGACGTCGTCAGTGACGATCTCGTCTCGCCGTTGCGGGGGATGTAGCCGTCGTCCCTGGCGGTGCTCGCGCCGAGGTTGTAGGTGATGTCACCGGAGCCCCCGCTCAGACCGACGTGGTGCTCCTGAATGCGCGGGCTCCGGAACTGCGACAGGAACTGATCGCGGTAGGGCAGATCGATGGCGAAATCGTCCTGCGTCCTCAGCCTGGCGACGCCCATCTCCGACCGGACCGTGATGCGGGTTTCGCCGGGGGTGCCACGCCTGGTGAATATCTGGATCACGCCGTTCGAGCCCTGCGTTCCGTACATCGTGGTCGCCGCCGGGCCCTTGATGATCTCGATGCGGTCGATTTCGTCGAGGGTGAGCTCGTCGATGCGGAGCTGATTGCCGAAGTTCCTGTCCGGTCCAGAGAACGAGTGCAACCCGCGGCCGTTGAGCGCGCTGGCGCCGGCATCAACCGGAACTCCGTCGATGTAGATGAGAGGCGTCTGGTCCTCGAAAATGCTGTTGACGCCGCGGATCTGGATGGCGCCGCCGGATCCGTTGGCGCCGCTGGTGCGCGAGACTTCGACGCCCGGCGCTCTCGCCTTCAGCATCTCGGGCAGATCACGCGCGCCCGAGAGACGGATCTCGGCGGAGTCGATGATTACTATCGAGTTGCCGATTTTCTTACGCTCCGTCGCCACGAGAGAGCCCGTGCTTGCCGTCACTTCCAGCGGGCTGAGCTCGATGGCAAGCCGGTCGAGGGCGACGGCAGGCAAGCTGAGATCGCCCGATTCGGGGACGATGATTGACCGGCTTGCCGGACTGAAGCCGAGGCGGGCGACACGGAGCGTCTGGGGTCCCGAGGGAACGCCGCCGATCTCGAAGCCCCCCTGGGAGTTCGTGAACACCTGCTGTCCCGAGCCGACGATCGAGACGACCGCCCGACCGATACCGAGCCCGGTCGTCGCATCGATTACGCGGCCGCGAACGGTGGCGGCAACGATGCGGCGAACAGCGTTGCGCGAGAGCACGAGCTCTCCGCCGGGCAGCTCGCGGAAGCCGATTCCGGTGCCACGCAGAATGCGAGTGAGGATCTCCTTGGGCTCCAGCTCAGCGCAGTTCACGCACGAGACCCGGCCCGCGTTTTTGACGAGCTCGCTCGAATAGATGAGCGGTACGCCGTGAGCGAAGAGACGGTCGAGGGCAACGGAGAGCGGCACGTTCCGGAGATTGAAATCCGGAACTGCCTGGCTCGAGTGCGCCGTCATGGTGAACGGATTCGACGCCACGACTGATTCGCGTGGCGTGGATGTCGTCTGCGCCAGTAGAGGCGCAAATCCAAGCAGCAGCATTGCCATGGCCGGCATCAGCTCCGACGACCTCGAACGAGCGACGATCCTGAATCGCATACGATCCTCACGGTAGTGAAAAAGTGTTCTTCCCTAGGCATCTGGCGAGACTGAAGCTGTGACCTGCCGCTGGCTCAGCGGCGCACGAAGAAACGACGCGAACTTCTCCGAGTTTCTGGTTAACCCAGCCAGAGTTGCCACGCTCTGACCGGTCGGACTGAGAATCGCGTAGAGCGGCATTGCCACGGTGCCGAACCGCTTGAGCTGCATATCGCGATTGCGGGCGTGGCTTTCGCCCTGACCATCTGTGTAGAGGCGCACGAGCACGTAGTGGCCGAACAGCTGCTGGATGTCGCCGCGCGTAAAAACATTGGCCTCCATCCACCGGCAGTTGGTGCAGGTGTAGCCGGTGAAGTCGACGAAGATCGGCCGGTTCGTTCTGGTTGCTTCCTCGAGGCCGTCCTCATATCTGGCGAACCACGCCAGCTCACCGTCGTCATCTGTGCGCGCGATCCGCGGGTCTGATTCTTCGCCCGGATAGATCCGGGGTGGAAGAAACGCCTCCACTTCTCCGAGACGAGCGCCGAACAGGCCCGACGCCAGAAAAATCGTGAAGGCGAAAAACCCTGCTCCCGCTACGAGCCGTCCGGGACCCGGCCTCGGCGCGCGCGCGACCCGTGGCTCCTTCGACGGAAACAGTCCAAGCAGATAGAGCGTGGTCGCCGCGGCGAGGCCGACCCAGATCGCGATAACGACTGGACGATGAAGTATCCCTACCTGCCAGACGAGATCCACGTTCGAGAGGAATTTGAATGCAGCGCCGAGCTCGACGATTCCGAGCGTGACCTTGAGCGCTCCCATCCAGCTGCCGCTTCGCGGCAGCGAGCTCACCATCTCGGGCACGAGTGCCAGCAGGATGAAGGGGAGGGCGAAGACCGTCGAGAATACGAGCATTCCCAGGAGCGGCCATGCCCAGTCGCCGGCGGCGGCGGTGACCAGGAGTGTGCCTACAAATGGCACCGTGCAGGTGAAGGTCGTAACGGCGAACACGATGCCCAGAATGAGCAGGCCGACGATTCCGCCGCGCCCGGTCTGGCCGTGGAGTCTGGTAAGCAGCTGCCAGGGGAGCCGGAACGAGTAGACACCGAGCAAGTCGAGCGCGAACGCGATGAAGAGCGCCGCGACGAGCAGATTCACCCACGGGTTCGCCGCAAAGCGGTTGATTCCGGTCGCACCGAACACGAGCGCGAGGAGCAGGCCGAGCGCGCTGAAGGCGAGAATGATCCCGCCTCCATAGACGAGAGCATCACGCACGCTGTCGGTGCGCGTTCTCGTACCCGCTGCTTCCTCGTTCCTTCTCGTGATGTACGAAACGGTGATCGGGATCATCGGGAAGACACACGGCGTCAGGAGCGCGAGTCCACCCATCACGGCGGCAAGGACGAGAAAAGCCCAGAGACCTTGTCCGGCCACGACCACAGGCACAGCAGGGACGGCGATCGATCCGGTCCCGACGGGAGGTGCGCCGAGAGGCTCGGGTGTAACGACGGGGGCGGGCCCGGCGAGCTCCGGATCAGGGGTCGTGGTGATGCCCGCGACTGGTGGCGCCGCCTTCACGTTGACGGCGATGTCGAACGTATCCTGCGCCGGAGGAAGGCACACCACTTCGGTGCATGCCTGAAACAGCACCGCCACGAATCCGTCGTGCTTTCCAGGCTTCGCAGACGCGGCTATTCCGACCGGAAGGTCGAATAGGATCTTTCCACCGTGCAGCTCGGAGGTGATCTCGAAATTCGGATCGTACTTTTTCACCGGAGCGGGCTGCTTTGCCGGCCTGCTGCGCAGGATGTTGCCAGGTCCGGCCGTGATCTTCGTCGCGATCGGAGGCCGCGGCTGCGTGATGGCGTAGACGTGCCACGGAGCGTCGATGGTTGCTTCGACTCTGAGCGTGTACCACTTGCCGGCTTCGACGGAGGCGGGAAGGGTGCCCACGTCCCATGACACTGGGTTTTCCTGGGCACCAGACGTGCTCGACAGCGCGACGGCAATCGCGAAAACGATCAACCGGGACTGCTTTCTATTCACTTCGCCGAGCCCCTGATGGACCAGCCGCTTCCCACGCGCACACAGCGGGCAGATGCAGCGGCGCACAGGGCCGCGGCCGCGTCACCACTCTCTCGAGCGGTCATTGCGGCGCTGATCTTGAAATCTCTCAGCTCGTCATCAATGGAAAACGGAACGCCGTAGCGCCGCGTCATCGCCTCGGCAACTTTCTCGAGCGGCTCGTCGCGAAATACCAGCCTGCCTTCGGTCCATGCGAGCGCGATGCCCACGTTCACCTCATGGGGTTGCACGGGTGCCGTCCCCTTGAGCGCGTAGCTCGTTTGTCCGGCGCGGACCGAAACCTTCTCTCCCGCGGACTCGAGCTCCGCGGCACCGTCGACGACGGTCACCGCGACTTTGCCGGATCGCGCGTTGATGTTGAACTGGGTCCCGACGTCGGTAACGGTCCCCATTTCCGTCACGACTCGAAACACGCGCCCGGGGTTATGCGGCACATCGAAGTACCCTTCGCCATCGAGGCGAACTTCCTGGACGCCGTCGCGCGGGACGGAATAAGAGAGAGTGGAAACGGAGTTGAGCCGAACCCTCACTCCTCCGGCGAGCTGCACGGTGGACATCGCCGC
>DASTTD010000144.1:0-2686 GCA_035760325.1 Gemmatimonadaceae bacterium | reverse complement strand
AGAACGAATCGATCGCCACCAGCGCGGCGACGCCAAGCGATATGGACGACATGTAGAGCAGCAGACGCCGGCGAGCGGTGCGGCTCTCGCGCCAGGCGAGATTCCAGATGCTTCGCGACGGACCCATCAGACGGCGGCCAGCGCGCGGGTATCGGTGTCTTCCACTACGGCTCCGTCCAGCAGTCTGATCGTTCGTGATGCGCGCGACGCCAGCGCCGCGTCGTGAGTGACGAGAATGATCGTCGAGCCCGCATCGCTGTTGAGCGACTGGAGGAGCTCGAAGATGCGTCCGCCGGTGGCGGCGTCGAGGTTGCCGGTCGGCTCGTCGGCGAAGAGAATCCTGGGCGAGTTGGCGAAGGCGCGGGCGATCGCTACTCGCTGCTGCTCGCCTCCGGATAGCTGGGTGGGGAAGTGATGACCTCTGGCCCCGAGCCCTACCCGTCCGATGAGATCGCGCGCCCGCTCGGTTGCCCCCGGTGTTCCCCGCAGCTCGAGCGGCACCTGGACATTCTCGAGGGCGGTGAGGGTCGGAATGAGCTGGAACGTCTGAAATACGAATCCGACTTTTTCGCCGCGCAGCCGCGCCCGCTCATTTTCGTTGAGGGTTCCGAGATCGGAGTCGTCGAGGACCACTGTGCCGCGGGTAGGTGTATCAAGACCGGCCAGCAGTCCCAGCAAAGTGGTCTTGCCGCTGCCGGAAGGTCCGACGATTGCGACGAACGCCCCCTGCGGAATCGTGAACGAGACGTCGCGCAGGACGGCGATCTTCTGGTCCCCGCTCTGATATTCTTTCGTTACTTCACGGGCAATGAGCATGAACGAGCTGAAAAGTGTGTTGGTGGCGCCGGAGCGCGAAGGTGGTTCGATGACTGTGCCGGGCGTATCGTGGCTTGCGCGCGGCGCGCTACTGCTGGCGTTGACCGGTGGAGCCGGCTGTGGTCCAAAATCAGAATCGATAACGAGTGAGGCGAAGGATAACATGACGGTCGTGAAGGGTGCCGCCGATACGGCGGCCCGTGCTGGTATAGCCGTACGAAGGCCGGTCGTGCTTTTCTTCGGAACGAGCCTGACCGCGGGAGCCGGACTCGAGCCCGAGCAGGCGTTTCCGGCGCTCGTGGAGAAAAAAGCCGACTCGGCGGGACTACCCATCAGGGCCGTGAACGCCGGGCTGTCCGGCGAGACGACCGCGGGCGCCGTGCGCCGCATCGACTGGGTGTTGAGGACGCCGGCCGACGTCATCGTGGTCGAGACCGGCGCGAACGATGCGTTGAGGGGGCTCTCCCCGGCAGCGGCGAAGGCGAACATCGAGAGGATCATTGCGACGATCAGGAACAAGCAGCCGGGCGCTACGATAGTGCTCGCACAGTTCTTTGCACCCCCAAACTTCGGAAACGCGTACACCCGAAGCTTCGGCGCGATCTACGCGGAGGTGGCGAAGCGCGAGAATGTCGTCCTGATTCCATTTCTGCTGGAGGGCGTTGCAGGTGTTTCGCGCTACAATCAGGCGGACGGGATTCATCCGAACGTGGCCGGGGAGAGGATCGTGGCGGACAATATCTGGCGCGCTCTCGAGCCCTTGATCGCCCAGCTTGACCGGCTTCGCGGGACGGGCTAAGTTTCGAGGCTGTTTACGTTTACGCTATAGCTCAGCCCTCATCTTTCAGTCTGGAAACAAATCGCAAATGGCACTGCCTGCCACTCAGATCCGGCGCGGAATGGTACTCGTGTTTCAGGGTGATCCCTGCCGCGTCGTGGAGTTCCGCCACCACACGCCCGGCAACCTCCGGGCGATGGTGCAGGCCAAGCTCAGGAATCTGCGCACCGGGAATAATTTCGAGCACCGCTTTCGCGCCGCCGACACCATCGAGAAGGCTTCGATGGAGACGCACGATCTGGAGTTCATGTACCAGGGAGGCAACACCTATCACTTCATGAACACCGAGAACTACGACCAGCTGGAGATCGAGGAAGAGGTGCTCGGTGACAACGCGCAGTGGATGCAGCCGGGGATGAAGATCCAGGCCGAGTACTACAACGGGAAGGTGATCGGCATTCAGCTGCCGAACTCGATGGTTCTCGAGATCGTCGACACGGCGCCGGTGATGAAGACCGCGACGAAGACCGCATCGACCAAGCCCGCGAAGCTGGAGAACGGCGTGTCGGTCAACGTGCCCGAGTTCGTGAGCACGGGCGAAAGGATTCGCGTGAATCCGAATACGGGCGAGTACATGGATCGCGCCAAGTAGCCAGTTTCGGGCGTTCTGATTTCTTGTGCGCGGAGAGAGGTTGAGTGCCCTCTTCGGCCGCTGGTCCTCGCCCCGCCGCTGCGCGGCACCGCGCCGGAGCGGCGCTGGGCTGCGGAGGCGACCTGCGAGGGCACTCAACCTCTCTCCTCACGCCACTCTCAACCTCGCAAGCTGGCTCCGCCGCGAACGCTGCCTCGCGCGATGTCGTTGGCGCGCGACGCCAACGACTCTGCTTTTAGCGTGTAAGCGGCGAATCAACGCGCGCTCTGACGCGCACGTAGTAAAGCCGGAGAGGGAAGTCGAGCGGGTGTCGTCGCAGGCCGCCTCCGCAGCCAGCGCCGCTCCGGCGCGGTGCCGCGCAGCGGCAGGCGAGGACCAGCGGCCGAAGAGGATACCCGCTCGACTGACCGCGCAAGATGTACCAGACCGCAGAGGGAGCG
>DASTTD010000143.1:0-4898 GCA_035760325.1 Gemmatimonadaceae bacterium | reverse complement strand
CGCCGGTCGCTCATATGCTATCTAACCCGACATCCCAGCGAAAGGACACATGCGCACCGGGTTCACCATCATCGAGCTCACCATCATTCTCTGTATCGTTAGCATACTTTCGGCCATCGCCGTCCCCGGTGCCGGAAAACTCCTGGACAGCATTCGTGTGAACGGCGCAGTGGTGGAGATCGGCTCAATGTTCGGCACCGCGAGGCACCTGGCGATCGCCCGATCCAGACAGACGAGCGTCGAGATCGACACAGCTGCGCGCGTCATTCGGGTCACCAGCGGCGGCGAGACTCTTCGCGAGCGTGAGATCGGACGCGTACATGACGTGAGACTGTCCGCTACGCGAGTACGGATGTCGTATGCGCCGACGGGTATGGGCTACGGGGCGGCGAATCTCAGCGTCGTCGTGCGACGGAACGGTTCCGTCGATACGATTTTCGTGTCGCGACTGGGTCGGGTGCGGCACTAGCTCCGGCGGCGCTTCCGACATCGGGCTCGGTGGCGATTGCCAGTGGGGCCGGCGCGTCGGTGAGCACCCCCTCCGTCCCGTCGGCTGTTCCGAAGTCGTAGCCCGGCACCGAGATCCGCGGGATCTGCTGCCCGATCATGCGCTCGATGGTGCGCACCATCGCGATCTCGTCCGGTGCCATGAACGTGTAGGCATCGCCGGTCGCGGCGGCGCGGCCGGTGCGCCCGATGCGGTGCACGTAATCTTCAGGCTGCTGCGGAACATCGTAGTTGATGACGTGGGTGATGCCCGAGACATCCAGTCCGCGCTGGGCGATGTCGGTGGCGACGAGCACCCGGATCTCTCCGGCCTTGAACCCATCGAGCGCCCGTGTCCGTTCGCCCTGGGTCTTGTCGGCGTGCATCGCGGTAGCGGCGATTCCACTGTCGTTCAAGTGGCGAACGACACGGTCCGCACCATGCTTGGTCCTGGTGAAGATCAGAACCGAATCCATCTCCGACTTCTTGAGCAGCTCGACCAGCAGCGTCGTCTTCCGCTCGCGCGGAACCGGATAGACAGCGTGTGTGACCGTGCTCGCCGCCTCAGAGCGCCGCCCAACTTGGACCACTACCGGCTTCCGCAGATACTTCCTTGCCAGCGCTTCCACCTCCGGAGACATCGTCGCGCTGAAGAGGAGCGTCTGACGATACTTCGGGATCTCGGTGACGATTCGATTGAGCTGCGGCGCGAATCCCATGTCGAGCATGCGATCCGCTTCGTCGAGAACCAGAACCTCGAGATCGTCGAACACGACGTTCTGCCGCTCCATGTGGTCGAGCAGCCGGCCGGGGGTCGCCACGACGACGTCGACACCCTCCCGCAGTGCCTTTGACTGTGGCTCGATTCCCACGCCGCCGTAGATCGGAACGACCCGCAGATCGGTGAATTTTCCGTACTTCCGGAAGCTCTCCTCGACCTGGGCCGCGAGCTCGCGCGTCGGGGTAAGGATCAGCACCCGAACGCGGTGGATTGCGCCGCCTGATGAATCCGTGAGCGGAGCACTGATCAGATTGTGGATAATGGGGAGGGTAAACCCGGCCGTCTTTCCGGTCCCGGTTTGCGCGAGGCCGATCAGATCCCGTCCGGCGAGCGCCAGCGGAATTGCCTGCTGCTGAATGGGAGTAGGGTGGGTGTACCCAGCCGCGCGTACTGCCTCGAGAAGCTCGGGGCCAAGCGAGAGCTCAGCGAACGTCACGTTCTCCGCGATTTCGATCTCTCCGACTGTCTCTTCACTCATGCCGTTTTGAATATAACCTTGGGTCGTGCAGGCGGCCGACGTTTCGCCCGGTTGGGATCTCGACACCGCCCTTTGCGTCTTGAGTTGACCGTTATTGCGTTAACCGTTGTTGCGTTCTTGCATTCACGGAAAAACGGACAACGGAATAACGGTCAACTCAAAACTCAAAAAGCAGCTTTCCGGTATCAGTGACCTTTGAAAAATGCGATTAACTCCGGATTAACCTCCGAAGGCGTTTCTTCGGGGACTACATGCCCCGCTCCGCGCACCTCCCGGATGACGATCCCGGGAATGAGCTGCTGGTAAAGCGGCATCTCATCCTTTGGGAGCAGGTGATCGAGGCTGCCCCAGAAAGCGATCGCCGGAACCGTCACCGGCTCCAGGCGCCTGCGCTTGCTCGCGTGCCAATCATACGAGTGAAGCAGCTCGCGCATCGCCACCGGAGCATTCGGAAGCCGGATCGGAGCCCAGTACTGATCCACATCTTCCTCGGTGTAGGTGCCGCGCTTTCCGTACACGCGTGACAGCGCCACCCTTACCGGAAACCGCGGCAGGAACACGCGCAGGAGCGGAAGAAGGAATCGCGGGGTGAGAGCGCGGTAGAGTCGCACCATGCGCACTCCGCGCAGGCCTACCGGAGAAAACATGGCTAGCGCGCGAACGCGATCGCGGTAGCGGGCCGCGAAATGGTAAAGCAGCGATCCGCCCATCGAGTGCCCGACCAGATATGGTCGCTCGAGCGACAGCGCGTCGAGAATGTCCCGCAGATGGTCGACCAGTGAATCGATCGTATACTCGGCGGGATCGGTGGGCTTGTCGGACAACCCGTGGCCCTTGAGGTCCACCGCGATCACCCGGTACCCGGCGTTGACCAGGTCGGGCATCATGTGCCGGAAGGCGTAAACCGAGCAGCCCCAGCCGGGCACGATGAGAACTGGAGATCCCCTGGGATCACCGCTCTCGACCGCTCTGATGGTAAGACCCGACCGAAGTCTCAGGAAGCTCGATCGGTATTCAGGGTGTCCGGCTGGAAATATCTCGCTGGTACTGATGCGGCCTCGTCGGCCAAAGCTGATCATGCCTCAGATCAACTCAATTTCCCTGCCCAGAAGTTTCCCGATCAGGCCGATCCGGAACGTGACATCGGTCCACTTCGATTCGGCGCCCTCACCATCCTCGAGGGGAAACGTCGACCAGGCCCAGGGATGCGTCGTCGTCGGTCTCTCCATCCCCTTGTGCGGGTGCCAGACGCCGGAGCGGTCACGGTCGTCGACGAAGCGCTCGAACAGCTTCATCCATCCCTCGTTGCGCCGCAGGAAATTCAGCCGCGCCATCGTCTCCAGCCACATCAGCGCGAAAGGCACGTCTGCTTCGACCGCATTCCGGTGCGGCAGCACGTCGCCCATCACCAGATGCGGCTGCGGGACCATCTTCTTACCATAAAGCTGGACGGCGTCCTGTCGCGGCAGCGGCTGCGTGATCCAGTCGTAGATGCGCTCGACCTCCGAAAAGTGCTCGTGACGGAAGATCGGCATGTACGCCAGCATCGTCAGCGTATATAACGACGGAGGCGCCGATTCAGGCGCCAGCACGTGAGTGTTTCCTACCCTCATCCACGGCTTTTCGCCAAGGGGCGAGTTCAGGTAGGTGACCGTGCGCTCGAGAATCCGCCGGGCGGCGCCGCGAAGCCGCGGATCGTTTTCGTAGCCGCACTGGGCGAGCGTCGCCGCCGCCGCCTCACGGAACAGCCCCCTGCTCCGCCGGACCAGATCGTCGTCCCTCGTCTTCGTAGCGAGCTCGAAGAGAAACGCGGGATCGTTGTCTTCCGCCAATAACCGGAAGAGAAGCCGGCGGGCCAGAATCAGGGGGGGAGATTCCGGGCTCCAGCCGTACTCGATCAGGCGCCGGGCAGCGGGCACCGTCCCAACGTGAGCGAAATCAGGACTGTGTCTGGTCGGAATGGTCAGGATCGATTGATTCCATGTCCCATCCCGTTGCTGCGTCGCCGCGAGCTTGATCGCCGGGCGGTGCGAGTAAGGGAGCCAGTCGACCGTCCGGATCGATGGATTGGTTATTCGGGCGACCTCAGCCATCGCCCGGTACTTGATGGGCGCGGAGCCGTGCTCGAGCAGCCAGCTCAGCGGAAACGAGAGCTGCTCAGGAGCGGGGGTAGAGATCGAAGGAATCGCCTCGGCGGCGGCACTGGGTGCGGTCAAGATCGGCGCTCGATACGAGAATTGGGACGTCAGAGCAGTCCCGCTGGGGGCAGCGCCGGAAGAATAGCAGCTTTTCAGCCGGAAGCTAGGGGCAGCGCCCTAAGTGCCTGCTGTGCAAGGAGTTAGGGCGAATTGTACGTTATCCACGCTCGGCGAATGCCGTCGAGACAACTTTTTGCCGGTTTTGGGGTATACCTTCGTGGCGCTATCCGCGCCCATCCCCACCACGAATGGAGTTTCGAGCATGAAGTTTCTTCCCGCCGCTTTGCTGGCGTTGGGTCTTACCGTTGCCGACGGCTCGGCGTGCGTTGCCCAACAGGCCGGACAAACCGTCCAGGGCCGGGGGATGGGCGGGCTGATTCTCGAGGGAATCACGCTCACCGACGCACAGAAGACGCAGCAGAGGGCGATCCGCGAAAAATACGCTCCGCAGCTGATGCAGCTGCGTAAGACGGCGCAGACGACTGGCACTCCGATCGATCAGGTAAAGCTGGCCGAGATTCGTGCTGCCCAGGTCAGCGAGCTGCGCGCGATTCTGACCGCCGAGCAGGTTGCGACCTTTGACCGGAACGTGGCGACGCTGAAGGCGCGTACGCCCGAGCGTCCCGGCAACAGGTAACGAAGGACCTGGTGGCGTTGGCCGCCGCCAGCGACATCAGAGCGCGTTGAGCTCGGCGTTCGCGTCCGACAGGTAGCCCATCTCCCGCACCACGCTCTGCGCCTGCTGGGTGACCATCGTCAGGCCCCCGGACGGCACCTTCAAGCCCCCTGACCGGAATCTCACCAGCTCCAGTCTCATTGTGCGCAGCAGCTGCCGGCAGTGCTCCAGCTTGTCGGTGGCTTCCCTTTTTCTGCGATTGACGTCGGCTATAGCCCGACGCTGACGCCTCAGGTAGGCGAGCCGCCGCACGCGGTCCTCGCTGGCATTGTAGTCCAG
>DASTTD010000142.1:0-6903 GCA_035760325.1 Gemmatimonadaceae bacterium | reverse complement strand
GCATCGAAAGGTGGTGTCTCGAACACTCCCATTGGGCCGTTCCAGATGACGGTTTTCGCGGCCGCGATCGCTCTGGAGTAGGAAGCGGCCGTTTGCGGCCCGATATCGAACATGCCCTGATCCTTCGGAATCCCATTCCTGGGAACCGCACGAGCCGATGTTCCTTCTTCGAGCGAGGGGGCCACGAGTGCATCGTGTGGAAGCGTCAGACGCGTTCCGCCGCGCGCGATTAGATCCTTCGCCATGCCGACACGGTCCTGCTCGACCAGGGATTTACCCGTCTCCAGTCCCATCGCTTTGAAAAAAGTGCAAGCCATGGCGCCGCCGATCAGCAGGGCGTCGACTTTTGGCAGCAGCTGCTCTATCACATCGATCTTGCCGGAGATCTTCGAGCCTCCGAGGATCGCCACGAACGGCTTCGCCGGGTTGCTGAGAGCGCCTCCGAGATAGCTCAGCTCTTTTTCCATCAGGAGTCCAGCGACAGAGGGACGGAGCAGCTCGCAGACCCCCGCGGTCGAAGCGTGGGCGCGGTGCGCCGCTCCGAACGCGTCGTTGACGAAGAAATCACCGAGCTCGGCCAGAGCGCGCGAAAGCCGCGGGTCGTTCTTCTCTTCTCCGCCAAGGAACCGCGTGTTCTCGAGCAGCGCGACCTGACCCGGCTCGAGTCCGTGAGTTGCCTGCACCGCTTCATCCGAATCTGTCGACTCGATGAAGTTGACCGGACATCGCAGCAGCTCGCCAAGGCGCTGCGCAACAGGCTGCAGGGAGTATTTGGGCTCAGGCTTCCCCTTCGGGCGGCCGAGATGGGATAGAATGACCAGGCGTGCGCCGCGGTCGATGAGCAGCTGAAGGGTCGGAATCGCCGCGCGGATCCGCGTATCATCGGTCACTCGCGACTGATCATCGAGCGGGACGTTGAAATCGACGCGCACGAGGGCGCGCTTCCCCCGGATCTCTGACTCGGGAAGATCGCGAACGCTTTTCTTCTTCACCGTTTCGCCCGGCTAGAGCCGCGAGCCCATGAATCGAAGCATGTCGACGCAGCGCGAGGCATAACCCCACTCGTTGTCGTACCACCCCTGCACCGCCACGAGCTTGCCGTCGATGACGTTGGTGGTCTTGGCGTCGAGAATGCACGACGACGGATCGCCGATATAGTCGGATGAGACCAGCTCTTCCTCGGTGTAGCGGAGAATCCCCTGCAGCGATCCGGCGGCCGCCTGCTTGAACGCGGCGTTGACCGCATCGATGGTCACATCCGATTTCTCCACTGCGACCGTGAGACAGGTGAGCGACACATCTGGCGTGGGCACCCGGATGGCGCTCCCGTCGATCTTGCCTTTCACCTCGGGGATCACGAGCGACGTGGCCTTTGCCGCACCCGTCGTCGTCGGGATCATCGACATCGCCGCGGCCCGCGCGCGGCGCAGATCCTTGTGGGGCAGATCGAGGATCTGCTGGTCGTTGGTGTAGCTGTGAATGGTCACCATCGAAGCGTGCCGGAAGCCGAAGGTGTCGCGTATCACCTTCACCATTGGAACCAGGCAGTTCGTCGTGCATGACGCGTTTGAGACAATGGTATGCTTCGCGTTGTCGTACTTGTCGCTGTTGACGCCCATGACGATGGTGATGTCCTCGCCCTTCGCCGGGGCGGATATCAGAACCTTCTTTGCGCCTCCCTCGATGTGCGCCCGCGCCTTCGGCGCATCGGTGAAGCGGCCGGTCGATTCGAGAACGATGTCGACGCCGAGGTCCTTCCACGGAAGCGCGGCGGGGTCCTTCTGCGAGAGGATCTTTATCTCGTCGCCGTCGACGACGATCGAGTCCTTGCCGGCTTCGACTTCCCCCTGGTAGGTGCCGTGGATCGAATCGTACTTGAACAGGTGCGCGAGGGTGCGGGTGTCGGTGAGATCGTTCACCGCGACGAAGTCCAGATCCGCGACTCCCTGCTCCTTCGCGGCTCTCAGGACCTGACGCCCGATGCGGCCGAATCCGTTGATGCCTACTCTTGTTGCCATTCCTCTGAGCTCCTTCGGTTACAGCCGGTCGCCGCTTGCGCGGGCCCGGCCAAATGTCACGTAGCTGATTATCCGCGCGCCGCCTGCGTAAAGCACCCGGGCGCATTCATTGAGGGTCGCGGCGGTGGTCACGACATCGTCCGCCAGCACAATGTGCCGTCCCCGGATTCTGCCGCGCGCGCGCTCGACGAGTTGAAACGAACCTGCAACGTTGCCAACTCGCTGCTCGGGTGTCAACTCCGTCTGAGACCGAGTCGCGCGTGAGCGGACGATGACGTCGGACCAGACGGGAACCTCCCACCGATCGGCGAGCGACAGCGCGAGCAGGGCGCTTTGATTGTATCCGCGCTCTCGCGTCCGCGAGGGCGCGAGCGGAACAGGAACGATCCCGCTTCTCTCCTCGCAGACGTCGCGCGGCCAGGTGAGGCGGCTCATCCGGAGTGCCATACCCGCGGCGACTTTCGTCCAGCCGCCGTACTTGAGGGCGTGCACGATCGTGGCAGCGGGGTCCCCTGGCATCCAGCAAACGGATCGTACGGCGCGGACGAAAGGCGGCAGGAGGTCGCACCATTGGCATTTCGTCGCCTGAAGTGGATGGCCGCATCTGTCGCACCGCGGCGACGGCAGCATGGCCAGGCGAGACCAGCACAGCGTGCAAACGATGCCTTTTTCTCCATCCCGCACCAGCGATTCGCACGAAACGCAGGCAATGGGAAGCAGCAGATCGATCGCCCCCGCGACGTGCCGGCGGACGATATCCGCAACGCCACCTACTCGAGCGATGCCCTCATCACCGCCCGATCGGGCTCGATTCCGAACCATCGCCTGAATGAGAGAGCTCCCTGTTCCAGGAGCATCGTCATTCCATCCCGCGCGGCATTCCCGTTTGCGCGGAGAGCTCTGATCCAGGCTGTCTCCCCGCGACGATAGACCAGATCGAGAACCGCTGTTCCCCGTCCAATTACGGACGGGTCCAGCGGCATGGAATCATCGTGCTGGCCGATCGGAGTCGCATTTACGATCAGTCCGGCCCGTTCCGCCGCGGCGACGGCATCTGATTCGACCGTCGCCGATCCAGCATAGCGCTCAGCGAGCCGCGAAGCCTTCGCCGAGCTGCGACTGACGATGATCGCCCGGGCTGACGGCCAGCGTTCGACCGCGGCCAGCACGGCTGCCGCGGCGCCGCCAGCACCAAGCACCAACGCCACAATGTCCTTCGTCTGGTGGTTCAGCAGCTCCCGGGCGGAAAGATCGAAGCCCTCGACGTCCGTGTTGTCACCGTATAGCCGTCCGTCGGTCACCCAGAATGTGTTAACGGCACCAACGCGGCGGGCAGTTGGCGTCAGGACATCGCACGCATCGTGAAACGACGCCTTGTGCGGTCGAGTGACGTTGCCGGCAACTCCCGTTCGCCTGATCTCTTCGATAGCGGCGGGGAGATCTTCCGCTGAAACGCTCACCGCTTCGTATGAAAGCGGGATCCCAGCCGCCGCGAGTGCCGCACGCTGAAAGGTCGGTGAGAGTGAGGTGCTGACGTCGCTGCCCAGCACGACCAGCCGGGACGGGCGGCTCGGCGTCTCCATGCCCGTCAGATCTTGAGCCGGTCGAAAACCTTTTCGAGATGCGCCTCGAGAGCGTCGGCCGTCTCCCGGTACGCAGAGAGCTCCCCGCCAAACGGATCAGCAATCCCTTCGCCTGCCGCGCCAAGGGCATACTCATCGAGGACGTGGACCTTTCCCCGCCCGCCCATCTGGATCACTTGATCACGCTGGGCTGGCGTCATCACGAAGATCAGGTCCGCTTCCGAAACTATTTCCGGCGTAAGGATTCTGGCGCGGTGCCCCGTCAGGTCCACTTCGCGCTCCATCCCGACGAGCAGCGCTCCGTCCGACGCCGGCACATTCTCCCACGCGTTCGTGCCGGCACTCGAGATCTTCACATCGCCGAGCCCGCGTTTCCTCGCCAGTCGGCGGGCAAGCGCTTCGGCGAGGGGACTGCGGCAGGTGTTGCCGGTACAGACGAAAAGAATGTTCATCGGACTAGGCGTCGCCGAGCAGGTCCGGGACGCTTTCCCTTAGACTTGCCGCCGAAATCGCCCCGGGCCGGATCACGCGCGGCCGGCGCCCCGTGCAATCAACCACGGTTGATGGCTCGGAATCGCGCAGCCGTCCGCCGTCCAGCACCCGCAGCGTGCCGCGGGCGATCACCTCTCCCCACTGGGCGACGATCTGGTCAGCGGCCGTTGCGGGCGGAACTCCTGGCCGGTTCGCGCTCGTCGACGTGATGGGCTCGCCATGGGCGAGAATCAGCCGCGCCAGAGATCTGTGCGGAGTCCATCGCACCGCTACGCCTCCCTCGGGTCCGCGCAGCTTGTCCGGGACGCGGCGATCCCCACCAGGAAGCACCAGGGTCAGGGGCCCGGGCCAGAACCGGGCGGCAAGCATCGACGCGTAGCTCGTGAGCTTGAGCTCGAGCCTCGTTATCATTTCACTCGCCGCCACGAGGAGAAGAAACGGCTTTCCCGCCGGGCGGCCCTTCAGCTGCACGAGCTGCTCCACGGATCGTTCATCGACGGCGCCGCCGAAGCCATAGACGGTTTCCGTGGGATAGGCCAGCACTCGTCCCGCCGCCAGGTGCGCCAGCGTCCCGTTGATCGCTCGTTCCACTTCTTCGGGCGACCAGAACGGCACGACGAGCGGCGGCAGGGTCATTCGCGGAAGATACTCAGCGCCTCCACCAACGCGAAGTCAGATTCGGTTGTGATTTTCGCCGCGCGCTCACTGCCTTCGACGACCACGATCTGCACGTCGAGGTGCTCGCAGAGCGCGGCATCATCATGCGCGGTGCGACTCACGGCGCGTGCGTCCCGGTGCGCCTGCTCGAGAATTCCCCTGGGAAATGCCTGCGGAGTCTGAGCGCGCCAGAGGCCCGAGCGCTCGACGGTGATCACGACCTTGTTGTGCGATTCGACTCGCTTCAGGGTATCCGTCACGGGAAGAGCGGCAATCGCGACTTTTCCCGCGCGCGCCTCCTGAATGGCGCGCGAGACGGTCTCAGTGGAAACGAGCGGACGCGCGGCATCGTGCACGATCACGATCCCGCATTCGGCGGGAAGATCCTCCATACCGTTCGCGACGGACTCGGTGCGATGCCTGCCGCCGGTCGAGAGCAGCAGGCGGTCGGCGTCGCACTGGAAAATCCATGGCGGCGGATCACCGACGTGCTGGCGAGGAAGCACGCAGACCACCATCGCCACTTCCTTCAGCGACTGAAAGGTCTGAAGGCTGTGCAGCAGCATCGGCTTCCCCGCCACCCAGCGAAACTGCTTGAGCTCGGCAGAGCCAGTCCTCGAGCCGCTGCCGGCGGCGACGATGATCACTCCGACGTCGGCTTGCATCAGGACTGGAACAGTCGACTGAACAGCGAATCGAGCGTTCGTACTCCAATCACTTCGATCCCCTGCGTGCCACGCTTCGGCACGCCCCGCTCGGCCATGTAAGCAGTGGTCATTCCCATCTTGGCCGCCTCGCCGAGCCGGCGCTCAGTCTGGGAAACCGGCCTGATCTCACCGCCAAGCCCAACTTCGCCAAGAAAAATCGCGGAGCTCGACACCGCGCGGTCGTACACACTGGACGCGAGCGCGGAAGCAACCGCGAGATCACCGGCCGGCTCCTGCATCCGCACGCCTCCGACCACGTTGAGGAACACATCCAGCTGGGAGAAAGACAGGCCGGCTCTCTTGTCCAGCACGGCGAGCAACAGCGCGAGACGGCGTCCATCGTATCCCGTGCTGACGCGCTGTGGCGTTCCGTATCCGGCTTTCGCGGCGAGACCCTGAATCTCGATGAGGACGGGGCGGGACCCCTCGATCAGCGCCGTTACCGCGCTCCCTGAAGAACCGTTCAGCCGGTCGCCGAGGAACAGATCAGAGGGGTTCTCGACGGCGATGAGCCCCTGTTCGGTCATTCTGAATACGCCGATCTCGTCGACGCTCCCGAAACGGTTCTTCGTCGCGCGCAGCACGCGGTGCTCGAGCATTCCTTCGCCCTCGAAATAGATCACCGTGTCGACGATGTGCTCGAGCGTCTTTGGTCCGGCAATGCCACCGCCTTTGGTGACGTGGCCGACGGCAAAGATCGTCGTTTCCGTTTCCTTGGCGAACCTCATCAGCCGGGCGGCACATTCGCGAACCTGGCCGACGTTTCCCGGTGCGCCCTCGAGATCGCTGGTGAAAATCGTCTGGATGGAGTCGATCACTATCGCGTCGAGATCGAGGGATCCGGCGGTAGCGAGTATCGTTTCGAGCAGAGTCTCATTCAGCAGCGCCACATCCTCGGCCGAGCCCTCCAGCCTCTCCGCGCGCAGCTTCACCTGAAGGGCGGACTCCTCGCCCGACACGTACAGTGTCCTGTGTCCCGCCGCCTGAAGCTTGCCCGCCACCTGGAGCAGAAGCGTCGACTTGCCGATGCCGGGCTCACCGCCCACCAGGATCATGGATCCGGGGACTATCCCCCCGCCGAGCACGAAGTCGAATTCCCTGATTCCGGTTTGCAGCCGCCGTCCGGCGGAGGTGCGGATGTCACGGAGGCGCGGAGTCGGGGCAACGCTTCCTCCTTCGGACATCGACCGCTGGCCCTGCATGCGTCGCGACGAAGCCGAGGCGGCGGCGCGGCCGGCGGCCATCTCTTCGACCAGTGAGTTCCACTCGCCGCATACGTCGCAGCGTCCAGCCCACTTGGGATGCTCGGCGCCGCAGTTCGTGCAGCGGTAGACCGTTTTTGCCTTTGGGCTCACTGTGTCGCGAGGCGGAGCGACAGGTTCTCGAAGCGCGTGTAGGTCTTGTTGAAGTAGAGGTTCACGAAGCCGGTCGGGCCGTTGCGCTGCT
>DASTTD010000141.1:0-4672 GCA_035760325.1 Gemmatimonadaceae bacterium | reverse complement strand
CGGTACGATCCGCAAGCTTCCGAGCGGAATCGACGTGCCCAAGTTCGACGCGCCAAAGGCAACGCTCATGTCGTACATCATCAAGGGAATCCTCGGCGGACAGCTGCCGTGGGGGCTGGTGCTGCTCGGAGCGATGATCGCGATCACGCTCGAGATGGCGGGCATCCCATCGCTTGCATTCGCCGTCGGCGTTTACCTGCCGCTGTCGACGTCGGTGCCGATCTTCATCGGCGGGTTGATTCGCTGGCTGGTGGATAAATGGATCGCCCGCAAGCACGCCGGGTCGCGGCTGACTTCCGATCAGCTGGTGGCGGAAGGCGACAAGAGTCCCGGCGTTCTGATGGCATCCGGCTACATCGCGGGAGGAGCGATCGCGGGGATCGTGATCGCGTTCCTTGCCGGCGTACCCGCGATGGCCGGGTTCAACGAGCGAATAACCGGCATGAGCGAGGGTAATCCACTTCGCGATGGAGCCGCGTCCGATGTCCTGTCACTCATTCCGTTCGCGATCCTCGTCGTGGTGTTGTACCTGACGGGCCGCGAGAAGATTCTGGCCGCGAGAGCCGCACCCTAGGGTGATGCGCGACTACTTCGGGCTGCGCTAGCGACTGGCATAATGCCTGCTCAAAGCCGCGTCGTCACCAACAGAAAAGAGGTTTGCATGCCGGCTTTACAAGCTCGCTCGATGTTACGAGGCATCGTGGTCGCGGCCGCGATAAGTTTTGCGCCGGTCACGCTGGTTGCTCAGGCTACGACTGATACCACACTCGGCGTTGAAACCACCGATGACAATGATGGCTTCGATTGGGGCCTGCTCGGTCTGCTCGGCTTGCTCGGTCTGATTCCGCGCAAGGCGAAGGATGTAGTGGTGGATTCACGTCCTACCGGCACCACCACCGGCACCGGAAGAGGCTACTAGGGACGCTTCGGAGTTCCCAGCATGGCGTCGTGATCGTGCTCCATATGGTCGTCGTGCCATATGGAGCGCAGGTCGTTTCCGGCAAAGACCGCCTGCCGCAGCTCGTGGGATTACCGCGGCGTCGCGCACGGATCCGAACCGCCTCGCGTTAACCCGCGAACTGGCTCAGAACGCGGCCCAGCGCGGCCGAGACCTGCTCGTGGGGAAGCTTGTGAATCTCCTCCTGTGTCCACAAAACGATCTCGCCGGGAGTGTCGTAAGGCGCGTACGGCCTGTGGTCGCTCTTTAGCAGCACCAGCGATGGCTTCCGGAAGGCGGAAGCCGCGTGCGAGATGCTCGTGTCGGGCGTGAAGACGATGTCCGCTGTCCCGACCAGGGCGAACGCATCGCGCAGGCGTGGAGTCGCCACCGCGAGCGCATTCACCGCGCTCGCCACCTCCTGGACGCTCTTCCATTCCGTGGGCAGGCCTATCACCACGATCGGCATGTTCGGCAGACGGGCTCGCGCGGTTTGCAGAGTGGTGACGAACTTTCCGTCCGGCCACCTTCGTTTCGGCTCTGACGCCGAGAGGTTGACCAGGAGCCGCTTGCCGACATCCGCTGCCGGGCGATCGGACACCGCGATCCGGATGGCTGCATCGCGCCAGCATTGCTCCGCGCGGGACTCTTCTTCCCGCGTCAGAAAAAGCTCCGGCTGCCAGCTTACCGCTTCCGGATCCACTCCGAACGGGATCGCGAGCCGCTTCGATCCGTCGATGTAGTGAGTGGAGCGATCCCATTCCGGAAGAGAGACGTTGTATATGCGCGGCTCTTTCTCGCCGCCGGCGCCAACTCTGTACCTGGCGCGACTCGCGGCCATCAGCAGTGGAGTGGACGTGAATACGGGAGGATTGTTGATGCGGCCGTCCACCATCACCATGTAACGCTTTCTCTTCAGCTGACGCATCAGGCGCAGATAGCTGCGGAGCGATTTGCGCTCGAGCGTGAGAACCTGTCCGACGTGAGGATTGTTCTCGAGCACTGGAGCCGTGGCAGGGGTCGCGAGCACGTCCACTTTTCCGCTCGTTAGCGCGGAGGCGATGACCCGGATCAGGGAGGTCGCCATGATCATGTCGCCGATTCGCTCGTAGCGCAGGAACAGGACAGAGTAATTCTCCGTCGCCGGATCCGGTGGACTCGCGCGGCCTGGCCCGGGCAACAGCGCAGCGATGACTCGCATCCACAGGCTCCGCCACGCTACTTCAAGTTTTCTCGGGTTCACCTGTTAGCGGCAGCTCCAGCAGTTTTGTCGAAGGTTGGGGGTCATGGCTTTGGTATAGTTGAATCGAGCCTATCACGAACGCCTCCGTGATCCTGGTCTTGAGAAGTTCGCGCCTCGCGTCGGCGTCCAGGGTCTGATAGAGACTGAGCGTGCAATGGGGGCTAAAAGTGTACCGGGCCCTGGCGAACGGCAGCCCGCTCGTGATGATCCCATCGTGCAGGGCCCTGAGCGGCCCGTGGGAATCGAGCGGCAGCACGATGATGTCGGTTTGCATGAAGCGCTGAGGCGGCAGGAAGGACGCGGTGATCGGCGCGATCGCCGACGTGACCGGCTCCAGCCTCTCCCGGATCTCCTCGGTCGTGATGAACGGTGGGATCGGCCCGGCCCCCGACGACCCGGTGAGCGTGATGTGCGGCGGTTTGTACCGGGCGAGCCTCGGATCGTACCGCTCGTTGATTGCGCGGATCTTTTCCGCCACCTCTCCCGTGAGCTCGGCCAGAATGAAGATCCCGTTCAGCTCCACGCATCACCCGCGGCGGCACGACCGGCGGTCATCTGAACCGCAACGTCAGGAGAGGAATGGGAGTTGGCGGAGGCGTTATTTGTCCCTTGAGCAGGGCGCGATCGATGCGGTTGCCCGGATGCGAGTGATGGTACTTCACCACCTTGAGTCCCAGCAGCGTTCCAATCGCCGCGCCGCCCAGTACATCGCTCGCCCAGTGCATGTTGTTGTACATGCGTGACATTCCCACCAATGTCGCGCTGCTGTAGGCGAGAATTCCCACGTACCACCTCGATTCCGGCCACCACATCTGTGTCTCTCTGCTCAGTGTCGAAGCGAAGGCAAACGCCGCCGTCGTATGCCCGGAAGGGAACGCCCGATAGTCGTCACCCGAGAATCCGCGCGCGAGCTGAAAATTGTGGGGCTTGTCGGTCCCAAGGTGCGGCCGCGCACGTCCGGCCAGCACCTTGATGCCGTAGCTCACGGCGGTGCTGAGAAAAACCGCCTCGGTGCCGTGCAGTCCCAGGTCCTGCACCCTTCGCTGATCGGTCGCCCGCCCGAAGACGTACAAGCCCACACCGATGACTATTGTTCCCGGCACGCCGAGCACCTCGAACGCGGTAGCGGAACGTCCGAGCACGCGGTTCTCCTGCGCGCCGGGGTTCTGCAGCAACTCGGCGAAGTGCAGGTCCAGCGGCGCGACAGCAACGGTCCCCAGCGTGAAGCCGGCCAGGATCACGGCATCTCGCCCGGTGAACAAGGGCGACCTGGCCGCTATGGTATCCTGGACCTGAGCGCCAGCCGATGCAGCCGCGAGGAGGCCAACCAACGAGGCGCGGACAAGCTTTGTCAATCGTTTCTCCAGTACGAAGCAGTGCGCGAAGTATTCATTCAGTGCAGCCAATTGCAAATCGGTGACCCCTTGTCAACACCAGGGCGAATCGCGATATCCATCGAATGCTGAATATCGACCTCACCGGCAAACGCGCACTCGTGGCGGGCGTTGCCGACGACGGGGGGTTTGGCTTCGCGATTGCGAAGTCCCTGGCCGAAGCGGGAGCGAGCATTTGCCTCGGCACCTGGCCACCCGCGCTCACTATTTTCACCAATCTCCTCGAGCGCGGCAAAATGGACGAGTCGCGTAAGCTGTCCAGCGGGAGGCTGCTCGAGTTCGAGAAGGTCTATCCGCTCGACGCTGCCTATGACACTCTCGCTGACGTGCCGGAGGACATCAGGACGAACAAGCGCTATCGCGAAACCGGGGACTTCAGCATTGACGGACTGGCTCGCCGGATCGAGAGTGATTTCGGACGGGATTCGCTGGACATCGTCATCCACTCCCTCGCCAACGGACCGGAAGTGAAGAAGCCGCTGCTCGAGACGAGCCGCTCGGGCTATCTCACGGCGGTGAGCGTCAGCGCATACTCACTGGTATCCATGGTTTCACGGCTTGGCCCGCTCGTCAAGCGAGGTGGATCGTTCCTCTCGCTCACCTATATGGCGAGCGAGAGAGTCATTCCAGGGTATGGCGGCGGAATGTCCTCGGCAAAGGCCGCGCTCGAGAGCGACACGCGCGTGCTCGCGTTCGAGGCCGGGCGGAAATACGGCATTCGCATCAACGCCATCTCGGCCGGTCCCTGGGCTTCGCGCGCGGCGAGCGCGATCGGCATCATCGATAAAATGGTCGAGTACTGCGCCGAGAACTCGCCGCTTACGGACGCGCTCACTGCCGGTGAGGTAGGGAGCGTAGCCGCGTTCCTCTCGAGCCCTCTTGCCGGCGGCATCACCGGAACGACGGTGTACGTCGACAAGGGGTACCATACAATGGGGATGGCGCTGAAAGGGATCGGGTAACTGAAGAACTGCAACTTGGAACGGCTCTCACGGGATTTTCACCCCCGTTGCTGCCCGTTCCTTCTCTATCCGAAGTCGGATTTCCTGAAGCCGCTCCACCGAAAGATTGCCGGTAAGCACGAGCGTCTTCCCCGTC
>DASTTD010000140.1:0-5695 GCA_035760325.1 Gemmatimonadaceae bacterium | reverse complement strand
TTCCGCGGTTCCTGATGTTGGCGTCCCAGTACTTCATCCACTCGTCGAGGTGCGCGGCCATGACGCCGCGGTCGACCGGCATTGGCTTGATCTGCTCCAGTGCCTCCTGGATCCACAGTGGCAGCTCGGCGGGAGGGATGTCCTTCCGCGCCGGGATGCGAAGAAATTTCTCGGCCGCCGCGACCAGCGCGACAGGGGTCGTCACGTACTCGTAATACAGCTCCGCCGGACGCCGCTTATCCGTTCCCCGCACAATGGCGATGCCATCCACCAGCAACGGCGTGCCGCTCGATGGTATGACATACTTGATTGGAATCCCGAGGCGCTGCTGGAGCGTGGCAATGTCCGGCATATCCCAGAGCGTGACCACCCCCTCCTGTCGGCCGAGCTTCTGATACAGGAGCGTGGGGTTGAGGACGTACTCGCGGGTGTTGACGTCGAGCTGGCGCAGCCATTCGTAACCGGCGTCCGGCTTCCCGGTCTGCGTCATGGAGCGCGCCATGATCGCGCCGAATATCGCGCGCATCGTACCAGACGCGATCGGATCGCGGATCAGGACCTTTCCTTTCCATTTCGGGTCGAGGACGTCGTCCCAATCCTTCGGCGCGTCGGCATCAGCGACAGCTTCGCTGTTGTAGGCGATGACCTCGGGAGTGAGATACGTCCCATACCAGTTGTCCCCGACCTCGCGCGCCCCGGGATCGACCTGCGTTGCCCAGGTCGGTCTGTACGGCTCCAGCAGGTCCTCTCTGGTCGCCCTGTCGAAGGCCTCCGCCGGCGCGCCAAACCACACGTCTGCCTGCGGATTTGCCGCTTCCGCGCGGATGCGCTCGAGAACCTCCTGCGAGCCCATGTCCACCCATTGCACGTCGATGGATGGGTTCGCCTTCTCGAATCCGTCCTCGTAATACTGGAGGAGATCCTTCCCGTGCGGCGAGTAGATCGTGAGCACCGTGCGGCCGTCCGACTTGCACGCCGAGAGAATCACCAGAGTTGCCGCCAGGCACAGTCGCAGAAACGTCATTGAGTTCCTCCGGCCAGCAGATTCGCGAAAATGCGTACCGCACCCGGCACTCCGGCCGGAATTTGTCTGAAGAGCGCCAGTGGAACGTACACGTAAGTCCCGCGGCCGTACGCCGCGAAGAGAAGGGCGCCGCGCTTCGGGTCTTCGCCGGGATCGGTCATGCCGAGCGGAGCGCTGTACCTCGTGTCGAACGTGAACGGAATGTAGAGGGCTCGCTCCTGGATCCATCCGCTGAAGTCCCCGGCGCCGATGCGATTCGGGGAAGTGAGAAGCGGGGACCGCGGGTCGAGAATGGAAACGGCTGCGTTCTCTTCGGTCACGCGGTCGTGCGGACGGCGAATCACGATCGGATACGGCATCACGCCGGGACGCATCATCTCATACTGGCCGTACTGAACGACGAGACGGCCTCCGTTCCGGACGTAGGCGAGCAGATGATTGTTGTTGGTCGCGAGGGCATTACTCGCCTCGTACGCCCTTGGTCCGACGACGATCGTCGAGAAGCGGGAGAGGTCCGCCGCCGGGATGTCGACCGGGTTCAGCAGCGACACCGGAACTCCCAGCTGCTGCAGCATCGGAGCCACGTTGTCACCCACGCCCTGGATATAGGCGACGCTGAGGCGCGGAGATAAAGCCACATCGATGGATCTGATAGTCAGCGCGGCCGGGCGGTAAATCCTGTCAGGCTCGATGTGCTCGTACTCGACAGGCACGTATCCGGAGCGGAATTGCCGTCCTTGCGCTTCAGCCACGGCGCGTATCTCGTGCGTCCCTCGCGGGAGAACACCTCTCACCCGGAACGTGAACGTTCTCGTCGCTCCGCGAGCGAGCGTAGCGGTGCGCCTGGCGGAATCCACTCTCAGCGTGCCGGGCAGCTCCAGTGATACGCTTGCTGACGTCGTGTCATTGAACGCCGAGCGAAGTGTGACGTTGATGAACCGATCGAGCGGAGTGGAAGATCGCGCAATCTCGATCGTGCGGTCGAAAATGACCGATAGTCCGGGCGCTACCACCAGTGGCCGCTGAACGTCTCCACGCACGGGATCCACGTAGTGGAAAGCGATTGGAGTGGACAGAATCACCGACCGACCGGGAGAATTCGGAACGACTTCGGCTTTGACCCAGCTCGTCTTCGCTCGCGCATCCTCGGACGCCGTACCGATCCGCGGCGTGAAGAGGTCTCCCGTTCTTGGAGCCGAAAGCCACCACGGCTGTGTGATTTCGCCAGCGACGATCGACTCCACCCATTGGTAGCTCGAGTCCGGCAGGATGCGTCTGGAGCCGGAATCCGGACGAGTACCAGTCGTGAGCAAAGTGATTGGCGCTCTGCCGCGATTGTAGATCGTCTTGGTCACCCGTACCGCTTCGCCGGCTGCCGCCGTCTGCCGATCGGCCACGGCCTGGAATGCCACCGTTCGCCGGAGCTCTTCCGCCTGCGCACTGTCCGGAGAAATCGCGCGAGGGGCGATGCTCAGACCATCGAATATCGAGCGCTCAACGCCAGGCAACGCCGCGGGTGATGTTCTGGCGTGCTCGAGGGTGATGTAATCCCACACGACTCCGAGACGTCTCAGCATTCCAAAGCCCTGGGATTTGTGCTGCGACCGGCTTTCGGCGGCGATCTCCGCGTACGACGCCCCCAGCGCGGGATTGAATTCACCGACGTTGATCCTCAGGGTTGCGAGTGCGGGGGCGAAGCGCGCTGTCCGGTAGAATTTGAGGGGAGTCCATGGCTGTCCGAACTCTCCGACCGGAAACCGCACCGTGTCCGCCGCAAGGTCGTAGGCCTCGCGTGCCAGGATCGCCGACACCTGGTGCTGTCCGTGACCGCCCCGTTCCTGAAACAGCGCGATGACGACATGCGGCCGGAAAGCACGCACGACCTTCACGACATCTCCGAGCAGCTCCTCCTTCGGCCAGTGCGAGAATGTCTCGGCTGCGCTCTTCGAGAATCCGAAATCGTACGCGCGCGTGAAAAACTGGTGCGCCCCGTCGATTCGTCTCGCCGCCAGCAGCTCCTGCGTGCGGATCACGCCGAGCGCCTCGCCAAGCTCGTTGCCGATGAGATTCTGCCCGCCATCTCCGCGGGTCAGCGACAGGTACGCGGTGTTCACACCCCGCCCGCGCACGAGCCAGGTGATCAGCTGAGTATCCTCGTCATCGGGGTGCGCGCCGACGAGCAGCGCCCGCGCATCGATGCGCGATGGGGCGCTGCTTTCGGTTGGCGGAGGCGGCGCGCCCGGCTGCGCATGCTGGCGCGACGGGAGCAGCAGCAGCCCTGCCACGACGGCGAGCGCTGTGCGGCCTCTCATTGTAGAAAGGGCCAACCGGACCGCGCGCTCAGGGCTTGAGCGCCATGCCCCGGCGCTTCGCCCCTGCCGGCTGCTGTACGGGGGCGTTCGCCTCGTTGACTATTCTCTCCTGCTCCGCCTTGTGCGCCTCCGCGTAACCTTCGGCCGGACTCGCGCGCTCGGGGCGGCCGATATACCGCAGAGGAATCGCGTTTCCGGTGGAGACTCTCAGTCGCGGAGCCGCATAGGTCCACGCCCCGCTGTTCTTCGGCTCTTCCTGCGCCCAAACGACTTCATCGACCGATGGGTAGAGATCGACGATGCGCGCTACCTGATCCCCCGGCCAGGGATACAGCTCCTCGACGCGAACGAGGGCGACGTGCGGGGCACGCGCCGCCGCCAGATCGTAGTAGATCTTGCCGGTGGAGAACACGAGCCGGGTGATCGCCTTGCGGCGGTCCGACGCGGTCGCGTCATCCATCACGGGATGGAACGTGTCGCTGCTCAGATCGTTGAGAGTGGACGCGGCTTCCGGAAGGCGCAGCAGGCTCTTGGGCTGCATCAGGATGAGAGGCCTGCGCTCGTACATCAGCGCCTGCCGCCGCAGAATGTGAAAGTACTGGGCGGGTGTCGACGGATACGCCACGCGCATGTTCCCTTCGGCGCAAAGCTGCAGGAAGCGCTCGAGGCGCGCGCTCGAGTGCTCCGGCCCTTGTCCTTCATAACCATGCGGAAGGAGCAGGACCACCGACGAATCCTGTCCCCATTTCGCGCGGTCGGCGGCGATGAACTGGTCGATGATCGGCTGCGCGACGTTCACGAAGTCACCGAACTGCGCCTCCCACAGCACCAGCGTCTCGGGCGCGGCGGTGCTGTATCCGTACTCGAATCCCAGCACCGCCGTCTCGGACAGCGGGCTGTTGTAGATCTCGAACGATCCGTGGGAATCCGCTTCCGCCACGTGTGCGAGCGGGACGTAGATCTCGCCCGTCTCCGCATCGTGCAGCACTGCCTGGCGATGGGAAAACGTTCCGCGCTCCACATCCTGCCCGCTGACGCGCACCGACTTCCCGTCCGTGAGCAGCGATGCGAACGCGAGCGCCTCCGCGTGTCCCCAGTCGATTCCGCCCTTCTCACCCATCGCTTCGCCGCGGCGCGCGAGGGTTTTCGCCAGGCGTGCGTTGACCGTCAGATTTTCCGGCCAGGTGAGCAGCTGGCGGTTCAGCTCGCGCAGGTGGCTCGCGTTGACGGCGGTATCGCGCCCGCCCGCGCCGGATACGTCGACCTTCGCCTCGTTCGTCGGCCGATGCTCGGGCGGGTGTAGCTCGCCGCTTTTGGTCGCGGACTGGATGCGCTCCAGGTTGGCCGCGACTTCGGCGTCGATCTGTTTGACGTCGTCGGCGGTAATCAGGCCTTCCGCCACCAGACGCTGACCCAACACCTCTCTCGGAGACGGGTGCGCGCGAATTTTCTTGTAGAGCGTAGGCTGGGTGAAGGAAGGCTCGTCGGTCTCGTTGTGACCGTGGCGGCGGTAGCCCACTACGTCGATGAGGAAATCCTTCCCGAAGCGCGCGCGATACTCGATGCCGAGTCGCACCACCTGAATGCACGACTCCGCGTCGTCAGCATTTACGTGAACGATCGGTACCTCGAAGCCCTTGGCGAGGTCGCTGGCGTAATGCGTCGATCGCGCGTCAGCGGGATCCGTGGTGAATCCGACCTGGTTGTTCACGATGATGTGCAGGGTTCCGCCGGTCCGGAAACCGGTGAGACCCGAAAGATTGAACGTCTCGGGAACGACGCCTTCGCCCGGGAATGCCGCGTCGCCGTGCACGCAGATCGGAACCACGAGCGCCTCGTCGCGCTGCGCGGTGGAGCTCGCCAGCACCTGCCGCGCGCGCGCCACTCCTTCCAGCACCGGATTGACGACCTCGAGATGGCTGGGGTTGGGAATCAGCACCACCTCCACCTCGCGGCCGTTGGAAAGCTTCCTCTTGCCGCGCGCGCCCAGGTGGTACTTCACATCGCCGGTTTCACTCTCGGCGTTGGTCGCCGCGTGTTTTCCCTCGAATTCCTCGAAGATCGTGCCATATGGCTTGCCGAGCGTGTGCGCCAGAACGTTGATGCGGCCGCGGTGCGCCATCGCCAGACCGACTTCGCGTGCTCCGTGCGCCGATGCGCTTTCGATCGCGACATCCAGCATCGGCACGAGAATGTCCCCGCCTTCGATCGAAAACCTCTTGTAGCCCTGATATGCGCGACCGAGAAACCGCTCGAGACCGTCGACCTCGGTGAGGCGGCGGAGCGTTGCTTTCTTTTCTTCATCGCTCAGCGGTGCGTTGATCTTCCCGCTCTCGATCGCTTCGCGCAGCCATTCGCG